>CABZEV010000013.1 GCA_902524865.1 uncultured Pelagibacteraceae bacterium
CACTAAAAAAATTATTTTTTTTATCGAATGTATCAATTTTAATCATATCAATTTTATTGATTTTTAGTGATTTAAGTTGAGATTTGACATAATTTGGTAAATCAAAATAAATTAACTCTCTTTTATTTTTAAAGAAAATTTTGTTTTTTTTGTGTTTTTTAATAAATTTCTTTTTAAAGTCAGCTTTAACTTCGTAGTTTTTTTGAGTAATTGATGGACCAATTGCTCCTATAATATTTTTTGTATCACACCCTTTTTTAAGCATAAAATTAATAACATTTTTGATTATCCCTCTATACGCACCTTTCCAACCGGCATGTATAGCTGCGATAATTTTTTTTTTATAGTCATATAATAACACTGGTACGCAATCAGCGGTCAATACAGCTATTGGCAGTTTTTTTTGATTAGTTATAATTGCGTCAGCTTTAATTTTTTTTTTTAATTTGGAGTTTTCATTTAGAAAAACCAACTTATTGCTATGTACTTGATTTACTAAATAAATATTTTTTGTTTTTTTCCCTATTTTATCTTTGACAATCTTTAAATTTTTTAAAATGTTATTTTTGTTATCATGAGAACCGGGACCACAATTTAGACTTTTATATATTCCTTTTGATTTTCCTCCATTTTTATTAAAAAAAGCATGACTTATATTTTTGTTTTTTAATAATTTTCGAGAAGTGATCAGATCAAAATCCTAAATTAAAATTGTTTTTTTGATTTTTTATTAACATAACTTTAAACAATTTTCCCATTTGTTTGTCATCTATCAGTCTTTTTAATCTGTAATAAATATCTGCTTTTTTTAAAAAGTTTTGATTTTTTGCAATCATTTCAGCTCTTTCTTGGATGCCCATTTTTGTAAGAAATTCTTTTTGTGTTGTTAAACTATGCTTTAATCCACCAAGTTTATTAATTATTTTTTCAAATAATCTGAAATTAATATTATGCGTGATATCTGAATTCCCAATTTTAGCTAAAACATCTGAATATTTGTGTTTAAATAATGCTTGTAAAGTATTTTTCATTTTATCTTCTTTATATCCATAATCTATGATTAAAATTCCTCCAGATCTCGCTTTGATTATTTTTGAAATTTGTTTCAGATAATTAATACCAAGCTCTGAATATTCTATAAAATTCTGATTTTTAGATATCTTAAAATTAATCTTTTTTTCATAATTTTTCATATTAATCTTTTTTTCCGAGAAAGAGGTTATTTTTTTGTTTAAACTAACAAACTTTTCAAACCAAAGATTTCCTTTTTTTTCAAATTGTTTAATTGCAAGTGCATCAAAAAACTCATTAGCAACAAATATAGTAGGAATTTTTTTAATTTTTTTTAAATCGTTTATCCAATTTACATCTGAATTAAACAATTCTTTTTTTTGTATCTTCTTTAAACTAGGACTTATCTCATAAATTACCAACTTGCAGGATTTGAAAAACGATGGAAACTTTTTAAAACTTTCTATAAGAATTTTCATCATTGCAGCATTTCCTGCTCCAAGTTCGATTAAGTTGAATTCTTTTGGTGACCCTATACTTTTCCAAAAACTTACGATCCAAATAGCAATCATTTCAGAAAATAATCTTGATACATTAGGGGCTGTAATAAAATCTCCTTTTATGCCGAATGGATTTTTTTTTATATAGTACCCAGACTTTTTATTATACAGAGAGATATTGATAAACTTATCTAAGGGTATATTAACTATTTTGTCTTTTTTCATATTTAGAGATTAATAAATAACATCCGATTATTAAAAAAAAGATACTAATAAGTTGCCCCATAGTTAAATTGAATAATAAATAGCCTAGTTGGTCATCAGGAACTCTTAAAAACTCAATTGCAAATCTAAAAATTGAATAAAAAACTAAAAATATACCAGAGATAAAACCAGGTTTTTTGGAGAAACTTTTATTTTTGAAATATAACAGAACTAAAAATAGAACTATACCCTCAAAAAATGCTTCATATAACTGAGTAGGGTGTCGATATAAATTATCTATTTGTATAAATTGGACTGCCCAAGCAACATTTGTTTCTATACCATAAAGTTCTGAATTTATAAAATTTGCTATTCTGCCAAAAAAAATACCTATGGGTGCAACAAAAGACACAATATCTAAATAACTAAATGAACTTTGTGAATTTCTTTTCGCAAAAAGGTAACTTGCAATTATGATACCTGTAACTCCACCATGAAATGACATACCACCCTGCCAAATTTTTAAGATATCTAATAAATTATTAATATAAAATTCAAAGTTATAAAATACAACATACCCTAATCTGCCACCAATAATTAAACCTAAAATTAAATAAGTTAAGTAATCGTCAAATTTTTCACTTACTTTCAGTTCAGAAATAAAAAATTTTTTACTTAAAAACCAACCTAATAAAATACCAACAATATAAGCTAAAGAATACCATCTAATCTCAAATGAAAAAATTTGAAATGCGACTGGGTCAAAATTATTAATGAACATTTTTATTTTTAAATATAGATTATAATTATAATAAGTTATTAGATTAATATATGAAAAACTCGAAGTTTGTAATTGAAAAACTTGCTAAATTATTTGAACAAGGTTTAGTATCATCAAAAGATATAGCAAATGAAATTATGACTATTTTAAAATCTAAAAGAGATGAAATAGTTTTTAAAATGAAGTTAACAAGTAAAGATGAGTTTGAAGTTCTGTCAAAAAGAGTTGAAAATTTAGAAAAAAAAATTGATCAATTAAAATCTACAAAAAAAAAGAAAATTAAAAAGGTAAAAAGATCTTAGCTTCTAAACCACCCATTGGTGACTTAGCTAATTTTATATTTCCCCCGTGTGATCTGATAATGTCCGAAGCTATGGATAATCCAAGTCCAACGCTCGATTTTGTTTCAGCTCGACCTTTATCAATTTTGTAAAAAGGTTTGAAAACATTATCGTATTCTGCCTCAGGTATACCCGGTCCGTTGTCCTCAATTTTAATGAATAAGCTGTTACTACTTTTTGTAATATCAATATTTACTTTTTCCGCATATTTAATTGCATTATCTATAAGATTGTTAACACATCTTTTGATTAAGTTTTTTCTACCACTTATATAAATTCTAGGTGTAATTTTGGATGATATATTTTCATTTTCATATTTCTTAACTATTTCGTCAACTAATTCGCTAATATTAAACTCTTCATCTTTTTCAAGGTATGATGAACTGGTAAATTGTAAATATTCATTAAGCATTTTTTCCATTTCATTAATGTCTTCGGATAATTTTTTACTTAATTCTTTATCTTTTATAAATGCTATTTGTAATTTCATTCTTGTTAAAGGAGTTCTCAGGTCGTGGCTGATGCCAGACAACATTTCTGATCTTTGATTAAGATGTCTCAAAATTCTTTTTCTCATTCTATCAAATTCATAACCAGCTTGTCTGATTTCTGCTGCACCAGAGGGTTTAAATTCGTCAATTTCTTCCCCACGACCAAATTTTTCAGCTGCTTTTGCAAGATTAGTTATTGGTCTCGTTTGATTTTTTAGAAAAATTAATGAAATTAAAATCATTATGATTGCAGGAACTGTAATCCAAAGTGCAAAGATACGAGCTGAGGAAGTTGTCACTCTATCTCTCGGAATTAAAAACTTAAAATACCCAGACTGATATTTTATTCTAATATCAATTAACTCTTTGTATGAGGTTGTATCAAACCAATAATTTCCATTCCCAAATTTTGATTTAAGTTCTCTTCTTAAAGTCCTATCTATCGGGCTAAACCATCTTTCATCAAAAGTATAAATAAAATCTTTCTTCTCTACAAAATCTATATTTAAGTCTTGGTAAACTGAAAAAACATTTTTAATTTCATCTTTTTTATAAATTTCATCAGAGTAAACCTCAATGAAAGTATTAATTTCATTTACTAACGCTTTAGTCATACCCTTGTTTGTCTTGATCCAAAGGCTATCAAAAAAAACAATAGTAATTACCAATTGTAAAACTATAACTGGAACTGCAACAATTAATAAAGCTCTATAAAATAATCTCTTTGGGAGTATATCTTTAAAAAATTTACTCAATCCATAGAACATATCCAGCTCCTCTTATTGTTTGTAAAAACTTAGGATTTTTTGGATCAATTTCAATTTTTTTTCTAAGTCTTGTGATTATAACATCTATTGATCTCTCTTTATCAAGCTCAGTTAGAATACCAATATCTTCACGTGAAAAAGTTTTACCAGGATTATTAATCATTTTTTCTAAAATTTTTTTCTCTGTGTTGTTAATTTTGTATTCTGTATTTTTCTTGATAATTAGTTGTTTATTCAAATCAATTTTAATATTTTCAAATTGTATTACACGTTTTTGATCACTTTTTTTTGTTTTTCGAATTATATTTTGAATTCTCAATCGTAACTCTTTAGGCTCGAAAGGTTTTGGAAGATAGTCATCAGCGCCAACTTCTAAACCCTCAACCCTTTCATATGCCTCACCTTTTGCAGTTAATAAAATCACAGGTGTATCCAGTTTTTTTTGATTTTCTTTAATAAACTCTAAGCCACTTTTACCAGGCATCATAATATCTAGTATGATTAGGTCGAATTTGATTATTTGTATTTTTTCAAAAGCATTTTCTGCGCTATTTGCAGTTGTCACAAGGTAATTATTTTCATTTAAATATTTTTTAACAAGTGTCCTGATTCCCTCATCATCATCAACAACTAAAATATGAGCTACAAAATTATCCATTAATTATTTTTTTTAAAACGTTGTCAAAGTTAATGACTTCTTCTGAGCTTGAGTTAAGTAATGCGCTATGAATTCTTTTTTTTTGAATTTCAAAAATTTCATTAAATATTTTTTTTCCTTTATCATTAAGAAATACATGTTTTATTCTTGTATCCTGCTCATCTTTTTTAAAAATTATTATGTCTAGTTTAATTAAATCTTTTAAAACTCTATTAAGGCTTTGCTTGGTTACTTTAAGTCTTTTTAGCAATTCTGAAATAGTTATCCCTTCATACATGGATAACAAATGAATGACTTTTTGATGTGCTAGGCCAATTTTATACTTATTTAATATTTTTTTTGAGTCTGAAAATGTTTCTCTGTAACCTATAAAAAGCTTTTCGATCAAATCTTTTAATTGATCATCTTTTAGATATAAAAGTTGTTTCATTATTGGTAAGTTATATTGACATATTACAGATACAAAGATATTTTTTCAGTAAGAATTTTTTTATTTCATAATGATACCCTACGATAAAAGATCAGGTAAAATATGGTACAATAGCGAATTAGTCGATTGGTCTGATGTTAAGGTTCATGTTCTAAGCCATGGATTACATTATGCGAGCTGTGTTTTCGAGGGAGAACGTGTATATGATGGTTCGATTTTTAAATTAGAAGAACATACTTCAAGATTATTTTATTCAGCAAAGAGAATGGGAATTGAAATACCGTATAGTGAAGATGAAATTAATAAAGCGAGCAATAAAATAATTTCTACTCAAAAAGTAAAGAATGGATATGTTAGACCCGTAGTTTGGAGAGGCAGTGAAATGATGGCTATTTCAGCTCAGCAAACAAAAATTCATGTAGCAATTGCAACTTGGGAGTGGGGTTCATATTTTGATCCCAAACTTAAGGTTGAAGGTATTAAATTAAATATTTCAAACTGGCGAAGACCCGCACCTAATACTATTCCTTGGGACACAAAAGCTTCTGGATTGTATATGATTTGTACTCTTTCAAAACACGAGGCTGAAAAACAAGGTTATACAGATTCACTTATGTTAGATCATGAGGATAATATCGCAGAAGCAACAGGAGCAAATATTTTTTTCAAAGATAAAAATGGTGAGCTACATACTCCAATACCAGATTCTTTTTTAGATGGAATTACTCGAAGAACTGTAATTCAAATTGCAAAATCTAAAAATATCAAAGTACATGAAAGAAAAATAAAACCAGAGGAGTTAAAAGATTTTGATGGATGTTTTTTAACAGGAACTGCAGCTGAAGTAACTCCTGTATCTACTATTGCAGAGCATCAATTTAAAGTTTGCGATTTGATAATTGATTTAAATGAGAGTTATTTAGCGTTGGTTAAAAAGAAAAAAGCTGCCTAATCTTTATTGTCTTCTGATATAGCGTGGTCTATTCCTTTACGTATATACTCGTAACCTGTGAACAGAGTCAAAGCTGCTGATAGCCACAATAAAATTATACCAATAGTTTGAGCATTATAATCTTGAAAATTGATAATCTTATTTCCTGTATCGCCAGAAAGTAAAAGACCAATAGAGACCATCTGTAAAACTGTTTTTAATTTTGCTAGATTTGAGACAGGTAGTTTAATTTTACCTTTTGCTAAAAATTCCCTAAGACCAGATATTAATATTTCTCTTGTTAAAATTATAATTGCAGCAATAACCTCATAATTTTTAATTGTGCCATCCATAACTAGTAAAATTAGTGCTGCAGCTACAATAATTTTATCTGCTATTGGATCTAACAACTCTCCTAATTTAGACTCTTCTCCAAGTAGTCTAGCCAACATTCCATCCAAAAAATCTGTAAAGGATGCAATTATAAATAACACTAAAGCTGTTAAATCTCCGTAAAATCCAGGTAAATAGAAAGCTAAAACAAAAAAAGGTACAATTAAAATTCTACCGACAGTTAATATGTTTGGTATTTTTTTAAGCATAATCTCTATTCATGAAAGAAGTTATATATCTTTTTTGCAACTTTTTCCTCAACACCATCAACTGATTTTATTTCATCTAGACTGGCAGATTCTACTGCTCGAGCAGATCCAAAATGATTTAATAATGCCCTTTTTCTGATAGATCCGATGCCCTCAATCTGGTCTAACAAAGACTTACTAATACCTTTTTTTCTCTTTGCTCTATGAGCACTAATTGCAAAACGATGAGACTCATCTCTTATTCTTTGAAGAAAGAAAAGAGTAGGGTCATTTTTATTGAATTTATATTCTTTTCCATTATGAAAAAAAGTTTCATTACCACTATTTCTAAATTTTCCTTTAGCAATCGCAATAATTGGTATTTCGTGAAGTCCTAATTCATTTAAAGAGTCTCTCGCAACAGAATATTGACCCTTTCCACCATCAACTATTACTAAATCAGGAAAGGAGAGATAATTGTCTTTTTCTTGAATTGCTCTTTTAAACCTTCTGTTCAATACTTCTCTCATCATTCCGTAATCATCTTGCTCATTCTTTTTAGATTTAATGTTAAATTTTCGATATCTTTTTTTAATAAAACCTTCTTCACCGAATGCAATTAAGGCCCCAACACTATTTGTTCCCTGAATATGACTATTATCATAAACCTCTACTAAATTTACATTTGTCTCAAGATTAAATTTACTCGCAATTGTGTCAAATAATTCTCTATTATTCTGACTTTCATAAAGTTTTCGATTTAAACTTTCTTTTGCATTTTTGGTTGCTTGATTGATAACTTTTAGTTTTGATCCTTTTTTTGCAACAGTTAAGCTTACTTGTTTACCCTCTTTTTTTGATAGAGTTTTTTCAATCAAATTTTTTTCTTTTATTTCTTCTGAAATTATTATCGATGAAGGCACACTTTTATTTTCATAAAATTGTGAAACAAATGAATTAAGTATATTACTTAGACTTTCATCTGGATCATGTTTTGGAAAAAATGCCTGGTTTCCCCAATTTTGTTTTGAACGATAAAAAAAAACTTGAATACAAGTTTTTCCAGACTCTTTATAACCAGCAATTACATCGGCCTCGATTAAATTTGCTTCATTGATTCTTTGAGAAGATTGAATAATGTTTAATGATTTTATTCTATCTCTCAAAATCACAGCTTTCTCAAAATCTAAATCTTCACTAGCTTTTTCCATCTGATCTGAGAGACTTTTTTGGATTTTTCTTGATTTTCCTGAAACAAACTCTATCGCATCATCAACGGTTTTCTTGTAGTCTTCTTTTTCGACATATCCAACACAAGGTCCAGAGCACCTTTTAATTTGATAAAGAATGCATGGGCGTTCTCGATTATTAAAAACTGTATCATCACATACTCTTAAATGGAAAATTTTTTGTATCATCTTTATAGTCCAATTTGCTGAGCCAGCAGATGCAAATGGACCAAAATAAAAACCCTCCTTAGTTTTTTTTCCTCTGTGTCGTCTTATCTGAGGCCAAACATCTTTATTACCAATAAATATAAAAGGAAAAGATTTATCATCTCTAAGTAAAATATTAAATTTTGGTTTGTGTTTTTTAATTAAGTTGGCTTCAAGCAATAAAGCCTCACTTTCATTCGAGGTAGTTGTAATCTCAAGTTTTTTTGTTTGAGATAACATTCTCTCTGTTCTTATAATATGGTTTTTTTCCGCAATATAACTTTTAAGTCTATTAGGTAAATTTTTTGCTTTTCCAACATAAAGAATTTCTCCTTTGTCGTTTAGCATGCGGTAAACACCAGGTAGTTTCGGTATTAATGGTAGTTCTTTTTTAATTACTTCTTTTCCAATTTCAGAACTTATCATGACTTCTTTTTTTGGTAATTTGTATACCAACTGACGAGCATTGTCTTAAAATTTCTAATTTTTCAATTTTGAGCATTATTTTTGCAATTCTTTTATCTTTAAACAATTCATCAAAAACAGATTCCGCAAGTGTTTCTAAAAAATTATAGTGTTTCTTTTTTACCAGTTTTGTAATTAATTTGACAATTGTACTGTAGTTGACAATAGATTTAATATCTTTGTCATTTGAAGGCTTTTTATCTTGATAGTCAATTTCAAGGCTAAACTTAATTTTTTGAGGTTTTTCTTTTTCAAAATCGTAATATCCAAGTTTTAAATCTAAAATTAATTCATTGATCAGTATCTTTTTTTCATAATTAAATAAGCTTTTGGACTTATCAATTTTTACAATTTTAAGATTATTTTTTTTCATATTATTTTAGCCTTGAGGCGATATATTCTTTAATTAGAGGATGATAATGCATAAAACAATCAGCATAGTTTATTATATGAGCATTTTTTAATGGTTCTTCCCAATTTGATCCAGCTGTATTGCATTTTTTTCCATTAACTTTTTTCTTTTCAGAAACCACAACTCGCTTAAAGTTTGGAACATCATCCATCCAATCAGAAGTTAATCCCTCAAATTGATCCATAGGATGAGTGAAAATTAAAATTGGTGCATTTCCTTTTTTAATTATATCAATCTGTGCTTGTCTCCATTCAGCCATACCAGGATATTTTTTATGAAATTTTTCCATAGCTTTTTCATATCCGACTTTCTTTACTTTATATTTTTTTGATAAATCCCAAAAACATCCAGGCATTAATGATATACCTCCACCTACTTCGTTCATATATTTTGCTGTTAACCTTAGCGTTGCCCATCCTCCACAAGAATGACCTGACATAAAGATTTGTTTTTTAGGGACACCCAGGTTAACTAATTTTTTGATAACCTCCAAGTTACCCTCAACTCTTCGATCCATTTTGGAGGTTCCTGGATAAGGACCTTCCCATTTTTTCATCCACATTCCTATTTTTCCTAATTTAGCTCCTAAATCACCTTCAAGTTGGCCTTGGCAGTGAATATAAACCATAACTTCCTTACCATTTATTTTATCACCAGCTAGCTGGGCCCAATTTCTAAGCTCTCTTATCCAGAAGCAATCTTTTAATCTTACATCGTTTCCGTTAGAACCGTGATTGTATATTATTATAATTTTATCTTCAGGATTATTTACTTTAAAATTTTCATCAATTTTAATTTTATCTTTCCATTTATTTGTTGGTATTAAAAAACCATCTTTTTTTATACTTTCGTTTGAATTAGCAACACTGCCGCCTAATATTAAACTAAGTATAATAAGTGCTAAAAATTTTTTCATTCTTTTCCTCCCATAATATCTGGTGTTTGCCAATTTAGGTTTTGACCACTATCAATTGCTAAAACTTGACCTGTAATAGAACTATTTTTAATAAAAAAGTCAACAGCACTACAGATCTCGTTAACATCAACTTGCCGTTTTAATGGTGTAGCAAAATACTGTTTTTTGAAGTGTTTTTGAGTTTGTCTTTTGTTTTTAATTGTTGGACCTGGAGCTATGCCGTTGACACGTATCTTTGGAGCTAAGCTCATCGCACTAGTTTTAGTGAGAGTATAAAGACCTGTTTTACTTAATGTATATGAAAAAAAGTAAGGAGTTAATTTAAAGACTCTTTGATCAATAATGTTAATTATGTTATTATTTTTTCCTCTGGTATTTTTTGCAAAACTCTTAGATAACAATGCAGGTGCTTTAAGATTTGCATTTAAATGAAGATCCCAACTTTTAATTGTAAAATTTTCTAATTTATCGTTTTCAAATAAGGAGGCATTATTTATTAAACAGTCAAAATATTTCAATTTCAATTTTGAAAATTCGATAATTTTATCTACATCATTTTCGCTACCTAGATCTGCTTTTACTAAATAAACGATAGTACCACTCTTTTTTAACTCTTTTTTAAGCTTTTCTGCCTTGGATTTTGATTTGTTATAGTGAATTACAATTTCAATCTTTGGTCCCGATAATTTTTTTGCTATTGCAGCACCTATTCTGGTCGCTCCCCCAGTAATAATTATTTTGCGTGCTTCCATTTCTTATCTCTTTTTTTTGTTACCTTAGTCCCTGGCATACCCATAGTTGATCTACCCTTTGGGTAAAGTTTATTTTTTACATCATATTGTCTTACTTTAGGGTTTAATGTAATTTCTAATTCTGTGCTTTCTAATTTTCTAATTTCATCTCTAATTTTTGCAGCTTCTTCAAACTCAAGATTAGAGGCGGCTTCCTTCATCTTTTTATCAAGAGCTTTAAGATGCTTTTTTAGATTTCCACCAACATTTGAACCTTCGCTTATTTTAACGTAATCTTTTTCATAAACGCTCTCTAAAATATCACTGATTTCTTTTTTGACTGATTTAGCATCTATTTTATATTTTTTGTTGTAATCTAATTGGATTTTTCTTCTTCTATCTGTTTCTTGAATTGCTTTTTTAATACTTTTAGTCTCTTTATCAGCATACAAAATTACTTTACCATCAACATTTCTTGCTGCTCTCCCAATCGTTTGAATTAATGAAGTTTCTGATCTTAAAAAACCCTCTTTATCTGCATCTAAAATTCCAACTAAAGCACATTCTGGAATATCTAAACCTTCTCTTAGTAAGTTAATACCTACAAGAACATCAAAAACTCCCATTCTTAGATCTCTCATGATCTCTATTCTTTCAAGGGTATCAATATCGGAATGTAAATATCTCACTTTTACACCATTTTCATGAAGATACTCTGTTAAATCTTCAGCCATCTTTTTTGTAAGAGTTGTTACTAAAACTCTATGATTATTTTCAATTACTTTTTTACATTCGTGCATTAAATCATCAACTTGGTTTTTTGCAGGCTTTATTTCTACAGGTGGATCAATCAAGCCTGTTGGTCTTATGACTTGGTCGATAAATTTACCTTTCGTTTGTTCTAATTCCCAAGGTCCTGGTGTTGCAGAGACAAATACTGTTTGTGTTCTCATTAAATCCCATTCTTCAAATTTAAGAGGCCTATTGTCCATACACGATGGAAGTCTAAAACCATATTCTGCTAAAGTGCTTTTTCTTGATCTATCTCCTTTATACATTCCATTAAGTTGTGGAACAGTTACGTGACACTCATCTACAAAAATTAAAGTGTTGTCTGGAAAGTATTCAAATAATGTAGGAGGTGGTTCACCTGGTTTTCTCCCTGATAAAAATCTAGAATAATTTTCTATTCCTGCGCACGAGCCCGTTGCTTCAATCATTTCTAGGTCAAATTTGGTTCTTTCCTCTAATCTTTGTGCCTCTAGTAATTTATTTTGAGCTTTATGTTTTTTAAGAGTTATATCTAATTCTTTTTTGATA
This sequence comes from uncultured Pelagibacteraceae bacterium, assembly GCA_902524865.1. Classification (GTDB taxonomy): domain Bacteria; phylum Pseudomonadota; class Alphaproteobacteria; order Pelagibacterales; family Pelagibacteraceae; genus Pelagibacter. Next base: position 11,976 of record CABZEV010000013.1, read on the forward strand.
TTTATTATCGCTTGTTCAATGGTGGGTTTTGGAGTGATATAATGACTATTAGCGTAGACTTTTATGAGGCTTAAGTCCCTAACTTTATCTCCAGTTAATGGATCGAATTCTTCAATTTGTTCAAGTTTATCTCCAAATAAGCTTAACCTCCATGCTCGATCCTCTAAATGAGATGGAAAGATTTCTAGATATTCACCTCGAGCTCTAAAGGTACCTCTATAAAAATTTTGATCATTTCTTTTATATTGTAATGCAACTAAAGACTTAATAATTTGTTCTCTGTTGTAATCATAATTTTTTTGAAGTGTCAAAGTCATCTTACTATAAGCTTCAACGGAACCAAGCCCATAAATACATGATACACTGGCTACAATTAAAACATCGTCTCTCTCCAAAAGAGATCTTGTTGCGGAATGTCTCATTCTGTCTATTTGCTCATTTATCGATGCTTCTTTTTCAATGTATGTATCTGATCTAGGAACGTAAGCTTCTGGAGTGTAGTAATCGTAATAAGATACAAAATATTCTACAGCATTATCAGGAAAAAAAGTTTTCATTTCACCATATAGCTGTGCAGCAAGTGTTTTATTAGGGGCTAAAATTAATGCTGGTCTGTTAGTGGCCTCAATTACTTTGGCCATTGTAAATGTTTTGCCCGAACCGGTCACACCGAGTAATACTTGGTTAAATTCCTCTTTATTTGCACCATTAACTAATTTGTTAATTACCTCTGGTTGATCGCCTGCAGGTTTAAAATCAGATTTAATTTTAAATTTTTTACCACCTTCAAGTTTTCCACTGATTTTTGGGTTTTTACTCTGAATATCCGTAATTAAATCTTGATATGTATTTTCCATATATTAAAGAACGTAGTAGAATTAATTTATATTTCAATGAGCATAATATCAGACAGTTTAAAAAGAATTAAGCCATCCCCAACAATTGCCGTTACTCAGAAAGCAAGAGAATTAAGAGCAGCTGGAAAAGATGTTATTGGTCTTGGTGCTGGGGAGCCGGATTTCGACACTCCAGTAAATATAAAAAATGCAGCGATTAAAGCTATTACAAGAGGGGACACAAAGTACACTGCTGTTGATGGTACGCCTGAACTTAAAAAAGCTATCATCCAAAAATTCAAAAGAGAAAATAAATTGAACTTCACCTTTGATCAAATAACTGTTGGCACAGGCGGTAAACAAGTTCTTTATAATACTTTTATGGCAACTCTAAATAAAGGTGACGAGGTAATAATACCAGCACCTTTTTGGGTATCATACCCTGATATGGTTTTATTAGCTGGCGGAAAACCAAAAATAGTAAAATGTACAGCAGCAGAGGGTTTTAAATTGACTCCAAAAAAATTAAAAAAAGCAATATCTAAAAAAACTAAATGGATAATTCTTAATTCTCCATCTAATCCAACAGGAGCAGGGTATTCAAAAAAAGAAATTTATGATTTAGCTAAGATTTTAATTCGAAATAAGAAAATTTTTATTTTAAGTGACGATATTTATGAGCATGTTAGATATGACAACTTTAATTTTTTCACGATAGCTCAAGTTTCAAAATTGAAAGATAGGACACTTACTATGAATGGAGTAAGTAAATCATACGCAATGACGGGATGGAGAATAGGTTATGCTGCTGGTCCTAAAGAAATAATTAAAGCAATTGGAAAAATTCAATCTCAATCTACTTCAAATCCATCTTCAATAAGTCAGGCAGCAGCAGTTGAGGCATTAAATGGAAGGCAGGGTTTTATAAAAACTAGAGCAAAGGCATTTAAAGAGAGAAGAAATTTTGTTGTTAAAAGTCTTAATAATATAAAAGGAATTAATTGTTTGACTCCTAATGGTGCATTTTACGTGTTCCCAAGTTGTAAAGGATTATTAAATAAAAAAACAAAATTAAAAACAGATTCTCATTTTGTTCAAAAATTACTTGAAAAAGAGAATGTTGCTGTCGTTCAAGGATCAGCTTTTGGCTTAGATGGTTATTTTAGAATTTCATATGCTACGTCAATGAATAATTTAAAAAAAGCTATGTTGAGAATTAAATCTTTCTGTGAAGGATTAAATAAATAATCATTTTTGACTTAAAATCTTTTTTGCTGGAATTGTTTTTTTTATCCAAGAATTTGGAATTGAATTTAATCCCTTTAATGCAGCGAAGTATGCTCCAGTGAAATTTGCTCTAGAGCAATTGCAACCACCTGCCTTTATTGTTTTTAATATAGCTTCTTTATAATTTCTTGAATTAATTATTGTATATATTGAACTATTAAAAGTTCCTGGATAACTACATGCCATACCAAGCTTTTTAATAGTGATAGGATGAAATTTTGAATTTAATCTTCTTATTTTTTTAATATCATTAACAATAACTTTAAATGATGTGGTTTTTTTAAATCTTTTAATAAATTCATATACTGGATCTTTAGCTCCTTTAAGAGCAAAATCAATTATATAAAATTTAGCTAATGCATATTTTAAACTAATTTCTGAAGCAGTCACAATTCTTATGATTTTTTCTAGACTTTTAAAATCATAACCATAAAGAAAGTATGGAAGTGCAGCACAAAACCCATCAGATTCATTAACTTTTACACCACCCGAAATTTTCTTATTTGATTTAATATTGTTTACAGTTTCTATAATATTTTGGTGTATCCATGGTCCCTTGATAATTCCACGCCAATCTTTTACTTTTTTATATTTTGATCTGAGGCTTAAATTTTTCCAATATTTGCTTCCAGGACCAAAATTCTTCAGAATATTTTTTTTAAATTCTTTCTCTATATCTTCATAATTTTCTTGAAGTGTTTGAAACATAACTTGTCCAATTTCATTATAACCTGATACTTTCCCAGTTTTTATATTGTAGAAAGGACTTTTATTTTTTTTTAAAAAAGTAAAGTCTTTTTTACCTTTAATATAGGAATTAAGTTTTTTTTGATTGTATACCCAATGTAATGGCCTCGCAGCTGCATCAGCAACTGTTGCTCCTAAAAATACATGAAGGTTATTTTTCACCTTAAAGTGATAAAAACTTTTCAGCCTCTAGTGCTGCCATACAACCCATACCAGCAGCAGTCACTGCTTGTCTGAATGTTTTATCTTTTACATCTCCAGCCGCATAAACGCCTGGTACATTAGTTTCCGTTGAGTCTGGTTTTGTTATTAAATACCCCTCATTATCCATACTTAGCTGATTTTTAAATAATTGTGTAGCTGGATCATGTCCAATTGCGATAAAGACACCATCTAATTTAATTTCGTCAATTTTATTTGTTTTAAGATTTTTAATTTTAATTCCTTTAACATTTTTTGGATCTTTATCGCCAATAACGTCTTCAACAACACTATCCCAAATAATTTCAATTTTTTTATTCTCCATAAGTTTTTTTTGAAGCATTTTTTCAGCTCTTAAATTATCTCTTCTGTGAATTAATTTTACTTTTGATGCAAATTTCGTAAGAAACATCGCTTCCTCAACAGCTGCATTACCTCCCCCAACAACAGCAACTTCTTTGTCTTTAAAGAAAAAACCATCACATGTTGCACATGCAGATACTCCAAAACCTCTAAACTCTTGTTCTGATTTTAAATTTAACCATCTTGCTTGAGCACCTGTTGAAATTATAATGCTATCAGCAGTGTACTTTTGACCAGTGTCCCCAACGGCTTCAAAGGGTGTTTTTTTTAAATCTACTGAATTTATGTGATCTTCAATCATTTCTGTTCCAACTGCCTTTGCTTGTTCTTTCATTTGATCCATAAGCCAAGGACCCTGAATAACATCAGCAAACCCTGGAAAATTTTCAACATCCGTTGTTGTAGTTAATTGTCCACCTGGCTCTGAACCATAAACTAAAACTGGATTTAACATTGCTCTTGCTGCGTAAATAGCTGCTGTGTATCCAGCTGGACCAGACCCAATTATTAACACTTTTGTGTGTTTAGTTGGATTTTGACTCATATGAAAGCTATATAGTGATTAATGACTAAATTAAAAGGTTTATTATTGACCGAGGGTATGCATGGCATGATTAGCCAAGTTGAAGGACTTGCCAAAGCTTTAGATTTAGATTTTATACACGAGAAAATTGAACTAAATAATTTCTGGAGAATGATTCCTCCAAAAATTACACCAATAAAAAGGTTTGTTTTTAAAAATGATATTTTGGAAAAGTTTAATGTTGTAATCTCTTGTGGCAGAAAAAGTGTAATTCCCTCAATTTTCTTAAAAAAAAAATTTGGAAATAAAATTATGAATATTCATATCCAAGATCCAAAGGTATCTTTAAATAATTTCGATTTTGTAATTGTTCCAGAACACGATGATTTAAAAGGTGAAAACGTATTATCAACTAAAGGGGCCATCCACTATCTACGAGAAAGTGAATTAGATAATAATATAAATTATTTAAAACCGAAAATTCAAAAAAAAAAAGTAGTTGTACTTGTTGTTGGTGGTCCAAATAAATATTATAATTTCAGGGATGATTTAATTGAAGAAATTTTTCATAAAATCAAAAAAAATTTTCTTGATAATGGCTATCAATTAATTTTTATTCCCTCAATGAGAACACCTCAAAGAATTATTGATAAAGCTAAAGATTTTTATAATGGAGATCAAATCATTATTTCAGATGTTGATAAAAAAGCTTATTTATCATCTCTTAAGTTAGCAGACTATATAGTGGTAACTTGTGACTCAACGTCCATGATATCTGAAGCTGCAATAACAGGTAAACCTATATATGTAGCTGATATGCCAGCTATTAAGAACAATTATCGCTTCAAAAAATTTTTTGAGTCGTTCAAATCTTTAGATATTATTAGAAATCTAGATTCTTCTGTTGAGAGTTGGGATTATAAAAAACTTAATGAAACTGATAGAATAGCAGGTTATATAGAAAAAAGATTTCAAAATTATGACTTTTCTTAATTCCATTTTAAACAACTCAAAAAAATATGAATCTCCTTTTGATCATTGGGAATACAATAATGCCTTAAGCGATGAAGCAATTAAAGAAATTGAAAATGCAGACATCCCTGACATCAGTAATTATAATCTTAATTATGATGGAACAAGAGCTATCGATGGTGGTGCGGCAGAATTTAGAAAAGGAATAGCTTCTGGGGGAAAAGCAATTAAGTTTAGATGTTTTGTAACAAAAGAAAATGCTTCACAATTTCCAAATTTGGTAAAATTTATTACTGAGCTTCAATCAAAAGAAACTTGTAATGCAATTTCAAAAATGATTGATAAAGATTTATCAAATTCATATGTTAGAGTTGAAATTATATGTGATCGAGAAGGTTTTTGGCTTAAACCGCATTGCGATATTAAAGAAAAATTAATGTCAGGTTTGATTTTTGTTAATAATGCAAAAGAGTCTGAAGATCTAGGTACTGATTTTTATAATGAAAAATTAGAAAAGGTTAAAACAGTTCCTTACAAACATAATTATGGATATTTATTCACTAGTGGACCTAATACATGGCATGGTATGGAAAAAAAGAAGATTATCAATGAAAGAAGATGTATTCAGGTAAATTATGTCACCTTTCCCACTGATTGGAAAGTTGAGTAATTAATTTAATAAACTCGAATATAAACCAATAATACTGAATACGCTCAATACTAAACAGATTCCTGTTACTGCTTTCAACTGGTCACCATCTTCATAAATATTTGTTTTGTCATAAAGTTTCCAATATGCACATTTATCTAGATTAGTGGTTTTTGCTTTTAAAATTTTTTTTTTAATAGGAAGTTTTAATAGTTGAGCACTAAAAATTTCACTTTTTTTATATGCGTCTTCGATAATATATTGACGAAATTCTGAACTCATATAAATAAATTTTAAAAAATAAATTTGATGAATACAACTTTACGATTATTCATTTTGGGCAATTATTCAAAAAAAAAAAAAATTATACAACTTTTAATTGTAATATTATTTTATTTCTTGCAGTGCAATTACATCAAGTTTTTTTGTTTTAAGAGATTTTATTGCCTCCAAACATGCCTGAGCTGTTGACATATTTGTACAATACGGAACTTTATTTTTTAAAGTTGCTCTTCTGAGTGCAATAGCATCGTTTATTCGATGCTCACTATTTCCTCCACCAGTATTGATTACAAGTGCTATTTTTTTTGAGTCTAAAATATCTACTATGTGAGGTGTTCCACTGCTGACTTTATTTATAATTTTACATTTCATTCCATGTTTTCGAATGTACTCTGCAGTGCCTTTTGTTGCACTTAACTTAAAATTTAGTTTAATTAAATCTTTAGCCAGACCTATCCCCTCATCCTTATGAGAGTTTTTCAAAGATATAAATGCAAGACCGTTTTTTGGAAGTGAATTCGCAGCAGCAATTTGACTTTTTGCAAATGCCATGCCAAAATTTTTATCAAACCCCATTACTTCACCCGTTGATTTCATTTCTGGGCCAAGAAGTAAGTCGCTATCTGGAAATTTGTTAAAAGGAAATACTGCTTCTTTAACTGCATACATTCCTTTTGATTTTTCCTTCAAATTGAATCTCAATAATTTCTCTCCAGCCATTACTCTTGATGCAATTTTTGCTAATGGCAGACCTTTTGCTTTAGATACAAAGGGCACAGTTCTACTAGCTCGAGGATTTACTTCAATCACATAAATTTCATCTTTTTTTATTGCAAATTGGATATTCATGAAACCTTTGACTTTTAGAGCTAACGCTAGTTTTTTAGTTTGACTCTCAATTTCCTTAACTAAAAATGGCTTGATTGATATTGGAGGCAAACTACAAGCAGAGTCTCCAGAATGAATACCAGCTTCTTCAATATGCTGCATAATACCAGCTACATATATCTCTTTACCATCAGATATTGCGTCAACATCAACTTCCATTGCATGATCAATAAATTTGTCAATTAAAATTGGATTTTTCTCTGCAGCTTTAAATGCTTCTTCAATAAAATTTCTTAATTGGCTTTTTTCATAAACTATTTCCATTGCTCTTCCACCTAAAACATATGAAGGTCTTACCATTAAAGGTAATCCAATTTTATCAGCAATCTTGATCGCTTGTTTATAAGTTTTGGCAATTCCACTTTCTGCTTGTTTTAAATTTAATTTATTTAATAAATTTCTAAATCTATCTCTATCCTCTGCTAAATCTATAGAGCTGTATTGAGTTCCTAAAATAGGTAATTTGTTTTGATGTAAAAATTTAGCAAGTTTAATTGGAGTTTGTCCTCCAAACTGGGCAATTATACCAATCAAGTTTCCATTCATTTGTTCTTTTTTGATGATATTAAAAACGAATTCTTCTTTTAAAGGTTCAAAATAAAGTCGATCACTTGTATCGTAATCGGTAGAGACTGTCTCAGGATTACAATTTACCATGATTGTTTCGAAACCAGCATCTTTTAAAGAAAAGCTTGCTTGACAACAACAATAATCAAATTCTATTCCTTGACCAATTCTATTCGGTCCTCCTCCTAGAATAATTATCTTTTTTTTACTAGTCGGTTCTGCTTCACACTCTGAAACTATTGAAAAGTTTCTTTGATAAGTTGAATACATGTATGGAGTGAAAGATTTAAATTCAGCAGCACAAGTATCAACTTTTTTATAAACAGGTAATATTTTTAGTGCTATCCTCTTTTTTCTCACGACATCCTCGGAAAGATTTGTTAATTCTGATAATTTTTTGTCTGAGAAACCTATAGATTTAATCCTATTAAATTCTGTAAAATTTCTTGGTAATCCTATTTTTTTTAAATTTATTTCACAATCAACAATTTCTTTAATTTGACTTAGAAACCATGGGTCAATTTTGGATAATTTAAAAATCCTATTTAAACTAATTTTTTTTCTTACTCCTTCAGCAACTAGTAAAATTTTGTTTGGGATATTTTCTTTAAGTTTTTCTTCAATTTGTCGTTTTGATAAATTAAATATTCTATCAAGACCAGAGAAACCAGTTTCTAATGATACTAAAGCTTTTTGAAGAGACTCTTTAAAATTTCTCCCTATTGCCATAGCTTCACCAACAGATTTCATTGAAGTACCGAGAGTGGCTGGAGAGGATGAAAATTTTTCAAAAGTAAATCTCGGTATCTTGGTAACTACATAATCTATACTTGGTTCAAAAGATACAGGCGTAATTTTAGTAATTTCATTTTTGAGTTCATCTAAAGTATATCCGATAGCTAATTTTGCTGCTACTTTTGCAATTGGAAATCCAGTTGCTTTAGATGCCAAAGCTGAAGACCTTGATACACGTGGGTTCATCTCAATTATTACCATTCGACCATTTTTTGGATTAATTGCGAATTGAACATTGGATCCACCTGTCTCAACCCCAATCTTTCTTAAACACGCGATTGATGCATTTCTCATGACCTGGTATTCTTTATCAGTGAGAGTTAGTGCTGGCGCGACTGTTACTGAGTCACCTGTATGTATCCCCATTGGATCAATATTCTCAATAGAACAAATAATGATACAATTATCTTTCTTATCTCTAACGACCTCCATCTCAAATTCTTTCCACCCTTCCAAACATTCTTCAACCAAAATCTGGCTAACAGGAGACTCATGTAATCCATTTTTTACAATTTTAAGATAGTCCTTTTTTGTTTTTGCTATACCCCCACCAAGCCCACCAAGTGTGAAAGCGGGTCTTATGATTGCAGGCAAACCAATTTTTTTTAGAACCTTTATAGCTTGGTTATTGTTGCTTACGATTTCGGATTTAGGTAAGTCTAAACCAATTTCTATCATATTTTTTCTAAATTTTTTTCTATCTTCAGCGTTTGAAATTGCCTTTGAATTTGCTCCAATAAGTTCAATTTTATATTTTTTTAAAATCCCTTTTTTTTCAGCCTCCATAGCTAGATTAAGAGCAGTTTGACCTCCCATTGTAGGAAGAATTGCATCAGGTCTTTCTTTCTTTAGAATTTTTTCTAAAACATCTAAAGTTATTGGTTCAACATAGGTTTTATCCGCAACATCTGGATCTGTCATGATAGTTGCAGGATTAGAATTTATCAAAATTACCTTATAGCCCTCATCTTTAAGAGCTTTGCAAGCTTGTGTTCCTGAATAATCAAATTCACATGCTTGTCCGATGATAATTGGGCCAGCTCCAACAACTAATATTTTTTTAATGTCTTTTCTTTTTGGCATTTTTCTTTATGTTATGAATAAATTCTTGAAATAAATAAACACTATCTTGAGGCCCTGGATTGGACTCTGGATGATATTGAACAGAAAATACTGGTTTATTTTTTAATCTTATGCCTTCAATACTATCGTCAAATAAAGACTTATGAGTAACTTCAATATTTTTTGGCAATGTTTCTCTAACTACATCAAAACCATGATTTTGACTAGTGATTTCAACATTATCATGAATTAAATTTTTTACTGGATGGTTTGCTCCTCTATGACCTAATTTCATTTTTTTTGTTTTACCACCAAGAGCCAGTGCAAGAATTTGATGACCTAAACAAATACCAAATATTGGTAAATTTTTTTTAATAAGGTCTTTGATAATATTGATCGCGTATTTGCCAGTTGCTGCTGGATCCCCTGGACCATTAGATAAAAATATTCCATCAGGCTTAAGACTCAATATTTTTTCTGCAGAAGTCTTGCACGGAACAACAGTAACTTTACAATTAAAGTTCGAAAAATATCTTAAAATATT
>CABZEV010000014.1 GCA_902524865.1 uncultured Pelagibacteraceae bacterium
TGACAGATAATTTTCCAGGTTTAAAGTTTCTTATCTTTTCTAACATTGCTTGATATTTTTTTTTGCTTAAATAAATTTCTGATGTCCATCCCATAAACCCCGGCCCATAAGATAAATTAAAATTATAAACGTAATAAACGGCTAAGGTAAGTGGATCTAATTTAACTTCTTTTTTCCAAACTTTATTTAAGATTTTTCGTATTCTCTCAAATTCTGAAAACGTAGATTTAAGTTTATTTAATTTTTTAAAAAGTATTTCAGGTTTTTTAATTTGAAAATTCCAATAATTACAAAGAATATCAAAAATATCATAACCAATTACATTAAGTCCTAAAACTTTACTCATTGCTATTTCAATAGAACCACCACCGAAAAATGGAGAAACTACTTTTTTCACATTATTTGGTAATAATTCAAAAACATGCCCGACAGCTAATGATTTCCCTCCCGCATATCTGATAGTTGATAAAGCAACTCTTTTGTATTTATTCTGACTTTTGTTATTTTTACTTATAATAGACCTTAAAAAAATTTCTTTTTTTTCTTTTAAATTTAATGATTCATTTTTATTAAATAATTCTAGTTGCTGATTCTGCATATATAAATATAACACATCATTGTTTATAAAAACTTGCGATAATGTCAAAAAGATATAGTGGAAAATCGTTTAAAGACTCTAGTGTCAAAAAAAAACCTAAATTAAGTTTTAAAGAAAAAAGAAAACTTAAACGCGAAAAGCGAAAAAATTTAAATTAAAAAAAAAAATACTTAATTTATTCAAGCCTAGTAAGAGTTTTTTTAAGTTTTCAAAAGTGTTGAAATATGTATAAGAACCCAGATTTATGAATAATACTATAAGAAACATCACCATAATTGCCCATGTTGATCATGGCAAGACAACTTTAATTGATAACCTAATGAAACAAAGTGGTTCATTTAGAGAAAATGAGGTTGTGGATGAAAGGCTAATGGACTCTGGTGAATTAGAAAAAGAAAGAGGCATTACAATATTAGCTAAACCTGCCTCGATTAATTGGAAAGATTCTAGAATAAATATAATTGATACCCCCGGCCACAGAGATTTTGCTGCTGAAGTTGAGAGAGTACTTAGTATGGCTGATGGAGCATTATTACTAATAGACTCTGCTGAAGGTGTGATGCCTCAAACAAAATTTGTTTTAGCAAAGGCATTAAAACAAGGTTTAAAGCCAATTGTGGTTATAAATAAACTAGATAAATCAGATCAAAGAGCTAATGAAGTTCTAGATGAAACATTTGACTTATTTGTAAGTTTAGATGCTAATGAAGAACAACTAGATTTTCCAGTTTTATATGCCAGTGGAAGATCTGGATGGGCTGATCTTGAAGTTGATGGTCCAAGAAAGAATCTTAATCCACTTTTAGATAAAATTATAGACCATGTTAAACCAGCTGAATTAGATAAATCTAAACCTTTTGCTATGCTGTCTACACTTCTTTATGCTGATAGTTTCTTAGGAAGAAGTTTAGTTGGTCGAATTTCACAAGGAACAGCAAAAGCTAATCAAGCAATAAAAGCAATCAACTTAAATAGAGAAAAAGTTGATGAAGGAAGATTAACTAAAATTTTTAGATACGAAGGAACTAAAAAAGTTCCAATTGAAGTTGGTGAAGCTGGAGATATTGTAGTTGTTGCGGGTTTAGAAAAAGCTAATGTTGCAGATACTATTTGTGATCTTGAGATTAATGAGCCAATAGAAGCCACCCCTATAGATCCTCCGACGATGTCAATTACAATTACTGTAAATACATCACCTCTAGCTGGTACAGAAGGTAAAAAACTTACAAGCACACAGATTAGAGATCGATTAGTTCAAGAGGCACAAAATAACGTTGGAATTACATTTACTGAAAATGAGGGAAATGACTCTTTTGTCGTCAGTGGTCGCGGAGAATTAATGTTGGAAATTTTACTTACTCAAATGAGAAGAGAAGGTTTTGAAATGACTGTGAGCCCTCCAAAAGTTCTTTATAAAAAAGATGAAAATGGAAGCAAGCTTGAGCCAATAGAGGAAATTACTATGGATCTTGATGAAGAGCATTCATCAAAAATAATTGATTCAATGAATAGAAGGAAAGGTAAATTAATTGAATTAAAAGACACTGGTAAAAATAAAAAGAGACTTATATTTCATGCACCGACAAGAGGTTTAATGGGATATACAAGTAGATTTTTAACATTCACAAAAGGAAATGGTGTTATTAATAGAATTTTTCATGGATATGGTCCATTTGAAGGGGAAATGGAGGGCAGAAGAAATGGTGCTCTTATTTCAATGGAACAAGGAAAGGCAGTTGCTTTTGCGATCTTTAATTTACAGGCAAGAGGAGAAATGTTTGTAACACATAACGATCCTGTTTATCCGGGAATGATTGTAGGTCTATCACCTAAGCCAGGAGATATGATTATTAATGTTATGAAGGGTAAAAAATTAACTAATATGAGAACGCAAGGTACTGATGAAAATGTTGTCTTAACACCAGTTAGAAAAATGTCAATTGCTGAACAACTAAGTATGTTAAATACTGATGAGGCTTTAGAAATTACTCCAGAGTCTTGTAGATTGAGAAAAGCTATTCTTGATCCTCATGAAAGAAAAAGAAGTGAAAAATCAGGTGCTGCTGCCTAATCAAAAATTTTATCAACTAAAAACAAACCTAGTGCAACGCACGGACCAATACCAAAAGCGAATAAAAGAGTTCCAACCCCTACTGTTCCACCTAAATACCAACCAATACTTACAACAGAAATTTCTAAAAAAGCTCTAACGGCTGCCACTGGTAAATTGGTTACTTTTTGTAAACCAATCATTAATCCATCTCTTGGTCCCGCACCAAGATTAGAAACTAAATAAATGCCCCCACCTATTCCAACCATCATTACAGAAATTACTGCTAGGATTAATTGATTAAGATAATTAGACGGAGTTGGTACAAACTTAATACAAATATCAATCATAAAGGCTATTATTAAGGCATTAAATATTGTACCCATTCCTGGTTTTTGGCCCAGAGGTATCCACAAAATTAAAACAGCAATACTTATTAAAAGAGTAATTGTTCCAATACTTAAATTAACATTTAAGGAAATACCTTGAGCTAAAACACTCCACGGAGAAGCGCCTGTAAAGGAAACAATTAATAACCCTTCACCAAGACCAAATAACGTCAGACCAAAACATAAAAAAAAGAAAGTGGAAAATTTTGGTTTAAAATTATATGGCTTGTCAGAACTCCAATTTACTTTTGGTATTTTCTTTATTTTTAAAAACATCTTAATAAGTTATTTCTATTATAGATAAAGTCCACTAATGTGATTGCCAAATGAAAAAATTTATAGCCATTTTAATTATTGTAATTTTTCCAGTTATTTCCATGGCACATATGGGTCACTACAATAAATATAACAAAATTGAAATGGAGATTTTTAGAAATGGTGAATTAATTGGATACAATTATTATTTTTTTGAGAGAAATGGTGAGGAAACCATTATAACAAATCAATTTAAATTTTCTGTTGATCTATTAGGAGCTACAATTTTTCAAGTTGAGTCATATGGTGAAGAAAAATATATCAAAGATCAGTTGATGTCATATAATTCTAAAACCCTTCAAAATGATAAAGAAAAATTTGTAAACTTAGAATTAAATAAAAAAAGCAAAAAATTTGATATCAAAGGCTCCTCATTCAATGGCGAGGCGACCCTTAATAACGTTATTGGAAATTGGTGGAGTCATAAAATTTTACAAGCAGGGTCTCAAATAAGCCCAATATCTGGAAGTATTAAAGAACAGGTTGTTACTTTTATAGGGAAAAAAAAAATTGATCTTTATGGAAAAATTTATGATGCTGATCATTTTACTCTTAAATCTAAAGATATGAATATTCCTAAAGATAAACGATTAGACTTTAATATTTGGTACGATCAAGAAAATTTAAGAATTTTAAAAGTGACTTACTCAAGGATGGGTAATTGGGAATACAGATTGAAAAGCTTTGAATAATTTATCTTGAAATTTTTTTAAATAAGTCCTGTGCACTTATCCACCCTGATTCTAGTCTTGGCCCTACAAACCAATCAGCACAAACACCTATTTTTTTCTTTGGATCCCAATAACTTTTAATTTTGAAAGGTTTTGAATTGGAAGAATATTTCCAACCATGATTAAGAAAAAGATTAATTTTTGTTTTTTTTATATTTGAGAGTTGAAAGAACTTGTCAATCATAATTTTTGAATTCTCTTTCTTATTATTTTTATTTTGATTAATCTTTTTATTTGCCCAATTAAATGTACTTTGAAGGGTCCATAAATCATATTTTGATTTAAATCTTTTTTTCGAGTTTTCATTACCCGCCCAACCAAGTATTGGATCTTCGAAAAGATAGCTACTTTTTGATTTCTTGTTTTTTTTTATAGCAATCATAGTAGTTATATTTGCATCCATTTTTATTGATTTTTTTAAAAAAGAATTATTTATGAATCTTTTAGAGAGTTTTTTTAATTGTGGAAAAGGACAGGTCAAAATAATACTTTTAAAAGATCTCAATTTTCCATCAGCAAATGATAAATGCCAAAGTTTGTTTTTATAATGAATTTTTTTTAATTCACTTTGATAGTTGCAATTGATTTTTTTTAATAAGTACTTGCTAATATCATTGTTTCCATTTTTACCTATAATTTTCAGATGTTTTTTATTTTCTTTTTTTTTGGAGTTAAGAAAAATATGTTTACCACCCCAAACTTTTAAAATTCTTTTTTTAATTAAATCTTTAGTAAATTTTTTAAATTCTGGGGTTTTTGGCGAAAAGTATTGAGTGCCATGATCAAAGCCTATATTATCTCTCATTCTTTTGAAAGATGCACGGCCTCCTGGCCCTCTCGCTTTCTCAAATAAGATTACTGAATTTTTTTTATTAAGAAGATTCGCAATTGTAGCTCCGGAAATACCTGAGCCGATTACGCAAAATTCACTCATTTACCAGCAACAACCATTCCCTCAATCATCATGGTAGGTGAATTGGTTGCATATTTAAACTCTAAATCATTTGCGAGGCTAATATTTTTAAACATTTCTTTAAAATTACCTGCAATAGTAATTTCATTTATAGGATACTTAAACTCTCCGTTTTCTACTAAAAACCCTGTTGCACCTACAGAATAATCACCAGTTACAATATTACTTCCGTGTCCTATAGTCTCTGTAATATAGAGACTTTTTGATTTTGAATTCAATAAATCTTTAAAACTAATATTTCCGTTTTCAAAATAAAGATTGCTTGTCCCTCCACATCTTCCATTTGATTTGAGGTTTAATTTTTTTCCATTGTAAGTATCAATCAAATAATGTTTTAAAATTCCCTGGTCTACTAATTTAAGAGTATTAGTTTTAACCCCCTCGCTGTCAAAATTTCTTGAGCCCAAACCTTTGAGCATATCTGGTTTATCTAAGACATTAATTCTATCAGAAAATATTTTTTGGTTAACTTTATCTTTTAAAAAAGAGGTTCCTCTTGATATCGCTGATGATGAAACCGCACTCGCAAAGGTACTTAGTATTCCTTTAGCTATTCTTTTGTCAAAAATTATAGCAATTTTTTCACTACCTATTTTTCTAGGGCTTAATTTTCTAATTGTTTGATCAGCAGCTTGTTTGCCTAATTCTTCTGCGTCATCCAAGTCTTTCAGAAAACATTTACTAGAATATTCATAATCTCTCTCCATACTTTTTTCATCTTTTGCAACTATAACGCTCGAAGCTGTAAATGAGGATCTTTTGTATCCAGCACAAAAACCTCCACTATTGGCTAAAATAAAATTTGATTTATTTTGAGTAAAACTAGATTCTGTATTAACAATCTTTTTATCATTGGAAGCAGCGGATTCTAATTTTTTTAAATAGTCTATTTTTTGATCGTTTTCTATATGGGTATCGTCATAAAGATTCAAATCCTTAACCTCTTTGGCCAATAAATCTTTATCTGGTAATGAATTAAATTCATCTTCAGGAGTATTTTTTGTTGTCTCAACACATTTTTCAATTAAAATGTTTAGGTTATCATCAAGTAAATTAGAGGAAGATATTGATGACTTTTTTTTTCCAATATAAGTGGTAATGCTTATTCCAAGATCATCTGATCTATTAGATTCGTCTAGTTTTTTATTTCTAAAATTAACAGTTTCAGATACAGAGTTATTTACAATCACACTAGACTCGCTTGCGCCTAATTTCTTAGCCAAACCTAAACAATATGCTGCTTTTTTTTCCAGAAATTCTTGATCTTTGACCATTTAAAGTTTTGTGCCACCAACAGTCATCTTATTAATTAGTATAGATGGTTGAGCAACGCCTACGGGAACACCTTGGCCAGCTTTTCCACATGTTCCAATACCAGGATCCATCATCATGTCATTCCCAACCATAGAAACTTCTTTTAAAATTGAAGGTCCATCTCCAATAAGTGTTGCACCTTTAATTGGAGATCCAATTTTGCCATCAACAATCTCATAAGCTTCAGTACAATTGAATACAAATTTTCCAGAGGTAATATCAACCTGTCCGCCACCAAAACTTACAGCAAAAATACCTTTATCGACAGCTTTAATCATCTCATCTTGAGTCTGATTACCACTCAGCATCATCGTATTTCTCATTCTTGGAAGAACGATATGTCTATAGTTTTCTCTTCTTCCACTACCAGTAGATTTGGTTTTCATTAAACGAGCGTTTAGACGATCTTGCATAAAATTTTTTAAAATCCCATTCTCTATTAAAACAGTTTTTTCTGTCGGAGTTCCCTCATCATCAATCGTAAGACTACCTCTTCTATTATCAATAGTACCATCATCAACAATTGTAACTCCCTCACTTGCAACTTTTTGGCCCATTAAATTATGAAAAGCTGAGGTTTTTTTTCTGTTAAAATCCCCTTCTAAACCATGACCGACAGCCTCATGAATTAATATTGCTGGCCAACCAGGTCCTAGCACAACTTTCATTTCACCAGCTGGTGCAGGTTTACTCTCTAAATTTACCGAAGCTATTCTCAAAGCCTCATCACAAACACTTTTCCAGTTATCATCTTTTAAATAAGAGTCATAAGATTGTCTTCCCCCAACACCATACACACCCGTCTCTTTTCTCCCTTTTTTCTCAAGCATAACGGATACATTGAATCTTATTAAAGGACGAACATCAGTTAAAGTTTCTCCACCAGATCTAATTATTTCAACCGATTTTTGTTCTCCCAAAAAATTAGCTGTAACTTGTTTAATGTTTTCATCTTTTGATCGTAAGTAATTATTTACTTCATTAAGTATTTTAATTTTTTCATTAAGAGATTTTTGTTCAATAGGGTTAATGTTTTCATAATATTTCTTATTAGATTTAGGAATTTCATGGTTATAGGTACCTTTGACGGATTTAAGTGTCGATTTTAAATTTTCTGAAGATTGCTTTAGTGAGTTTTTTGAAATTTCGTTAGAGTGAGAATAAGCAACTACTTCATCGGAGATAGCTCTAAACCCAAATCCTAAATCTGAATTATAACTAGAATTTTTTATCTTATTATCATCTAGTAAAATTGACTCGGATTTAGAATTTTCTAAGTACAACTCACCATCATCACATTTTTGAAGAGTATCCGAAATAATATTTTCAGCCTCACTTCTAGACAGGTCAGATTTTTTAAAGAAATTACTCATAAGAGACATTAAATAGATTGTTTCAAAGATTTTTCAACTAGAGTATTTTACGCATGTACATATATGGGACAAATTAGTAATAAAACATCTAATTATGAAAGTTTATTTTAATAATTCTTGTAAAATTTGTAAGGCAGAAATTGACCTCTATAAGAAGGAAGAAATAGAGGAAATTGATTGGGTTGATATTACAGATAATGAATTAGCTGAACAAGAAACCTCTAAAAATAGTAAACAACTTTTGAGAAGACTGCATGTCAAAGATGGTGAAAAAGTTATTGGAGGTGCAGAAGCTTTTTTATTATTATGGAAAAAAATGCCAAAATATAGATTTCTTTATAAATTTTTTAAATTACCAATCATCTTTAATATTTTTTCAATTGTATATGAAATAGTTGCTTTTTTTCTTTACTTAAAAAATAAAAAGCAACTAAAAAAATCTAACTTGTGAAAAATAATAAAAATTTACTTAATAGAGACATAGAAGATACAAACATCACTAAGACTATTGAGTACATTAATAAAATAATTTTGTTCTTTTTTCTTCTTAATCTAACAAAGTCCTTATCATCCAAATCAGAGATATCTCTCTCACCGACTACTGGATAATCATACGTAAACCGCCATGTACTATCACCAAGTCTTGGATCTAAATTATTAAAATATGTGATCCACGCAATAATGTATCTGAAAATTAAATATAAAATTATTAAAAAGGCAGATCCTAAAATCATTATAGATAATACCTAATTTAATATAAATGTTTAATTATTATTTTTGGCTCTTTTCCTTGCAATGAGTTGCGTTAAAGAGTCTACCATTGTATCTGAGGCTTTGAAAATATCTACATTTCTAAATTCATGAGAAAGATTTTTTTCAGGATTAGTTTTATCTTCAATAACAATTCCTTCATCTGGAGAATTATTTTTAATATAAATTAATAATAACCAGTCATCATCCTGTGATTCATCCCATTTAATAAAAACTTCACCTGTTTCAAATCTTCTGTCTATACAACGAAAAATAGACATGTCACGGGTGATATGTCTTTTATTTAACTGAAACACTAGGCTACTCGCACTTCTGTAAAAACTTTCTAATGCAAATTCAATTTTTTGTCTTGCTAAAGTATATTCTTTTTCTTTTTCTAATAAGGTTTCTCTATCTTCATCACCTTGAAGTTTAACCCCTAATGCTTCAACCCTTTCTTTAATTTTTTGATCTCGAAGTAATCGATATTTTTCCTTAAGTTTATCAATTCTTTCTTGTAAACCTGCATAGTCTTCTCTTTTTTCTTTTAAAGAAATTTTCTCAAGTTTTTCTAATTCCTTGACTTCTCTAATTCTGAATTTTTCAATTTGTTTATCTAGTCTTAATTGTTTTAAAAAATGTTTTTGTTTTTCAGCTTGCTCAATTCTCAAAAGTGCTTGCTCTTTTCTTAGGAATAATTTTATATCTTTTACTCGTTGTTTTTCTAATCTAGCTTCCTCTTTAAGTGTTTGTTCTTTTAGTTTAACTCTGAGAGCTTGTTCTTCCTCTTTTTGTTTAGCCAACTCAATTTTTTCTGCCCTCTCTCTTTCAATTTTTTCTATCTTAATTCTTTTTTTTTCATCACGTTTTAAAACTTTATAACTTGAAATTGTCTCTGAAATTTTATCAAAAAAACCTTGAATATGTTTTTCTAAACTAAAATTAAATTTAAAATTGAATTGAGGTTTCAGGGATAGTTGTAATTTAACTAATTTTAAAACTATACTTTCGTTTTGGGTTTTTTTAATTTGTTTTAAATAATTAGTTTTTTTTAATTTTTTAACCTTATTTCTCCTTTTTTTGATAACTCTTTTTTTTTTGAATCTTTTAACAACTCTTTTAGTTTTTTTACCTTTTCTTCGAAACTTATAGGATTTGGCTTTTTTTAATAATTTTCTTTTTTTTTTTGATTTTTTCTGTTTTTTTTTCATTTCTGAGAAGAAATGATTCTATCAATAATTTATTGATAAATATAGTCTCTAGTCACAGGGGTTGATCTATAATTTTTAGTGAGTTGAAATTGATAAACAACTTGATCACTCCACTTAAATGCCATTTCACAACCAGCGAGATAAAACTCCCACATTCTAAAAAATTTTTCATCGAACATTTGGATTATTTTATCTTTATTTTTTAAACAGTTTTCTTTCCAGTGTCTTAAAGTATGAGCATAATGAAGTCGTAAAACTTCAATGTCGGTTACAATTAAGCCAGCTTTTTCAATAGGATTCGTTACTTCACTTAAGCTTGGTGTATAACCACCAGGAAAAATATATTTTGTAATCCAAGGATGAGGATCTCTTGGCGGGTTAACAGACCCAATAGTGTGAATTAACGAAACACCATCATCTCTCAACAATTTTTCAATTTGTTTAAAAAACTTTTTATAAAATTTCCTTCCAACGTGTTCAAACATGCCAACACTCACTATTCTATCAAATTTCTCATCCAGCTCTCTATAATCTATCAGTTTAAATTTTACTTGGTTCTGTAAATTCATTTCTTTTGCTTTTTGATTACAATAATTTAGTTGATTTTCTGAAAGGGTTATTCCTGTAACTTCACACTTCGCATTTTTAGCAATATCAATTGCTAATGATCCCCAGCCACATCCTATATCTAAAACTTTTTGGTCAGGTTTAATATTTAATTTTTTAATTATATGTTGAATCTTATTATTCTGTGCAGTTTCAAGACTATCATTTTCATTTTTAAAATAAGCACATGAATATTGTCTTTTAGGATCTAAAAACAAATCATAGAGATCATCTTTGATATCATAATGATGTGAAACATTCATTTTAGATTTTTTGATAAAGTTAAAATTGGTAAGATATCTGTAAGACCCCCTTAGTTTATTTAAAAGATAACTAAAAATGTTTAACTCATTTCTTCCAATATTCATCAATGCTAGATCTAAAAAATCTGTAAGAGATCCATTTTCGATAACAATATCTCCATTTGTATACGCCTCCCCAAAGTAAAGATCTGGATGGAATAGTAATTTATAATGAAGTTTCTTATTTAGAATTTTTAATTTAATAGGATTATCAGTTGCCTGACCAATAATATAATCCTTGGAGTCAGCATCGGTCAGGATAAACCCTCCTTTTTTAAATACTTTATTAAGAAATCTCGCTAAATACATCTTAAGCTGCCAATTGTGATTTTGTTTCAAAATTTAAATCTTTTAAACTCTGCAAAAGATTTCCCTCATCAATTTCGCTAAGTAGACTTAAAGGTGGTAATAGATTTCCATAAATTTTGTTCTCTTTTGAAAACAAAGTATGAAGAGCTGAAATTAAATTATATTTTTCAAAAGCATTTCTGACATTAACTAATTTTTGGTTTAAAGAATGGTCTTTCTTTTCTTTAAAATCATCATAAACTTTTCGAGCTAATTGAGATGTAGCATTGCAAGTTGCAGTAATAATACCTGAACAACCATTTTCTAATCCTTTAAGTAATTTTGACTCTGAACCTGGCATAACTGAAAAATTTTCCAAGTTTAACTTTTCAAATAAATTGTAAGAACTATCTTTCACACCTACAATTTGATCAGGAAATTTATGAACCAATTTTTCCACACATTCAATACTAAATTTATATCCACACAATTTTTCAAAATTATAAAGTATAATTTTAGAGTCTGGTATTGCATCAATGATTTTTGTGTAAAAGTTTATTACATCCTTGTCTTGATATTTATAATAAGCTGGCGGCATGATTAAAAATTTTTTAAAGTTTAGAGAAACTGAAATTTTCATTAAATTAATTGTTTCATTTAAAGAATTTAACCCTGTTCCGATTAAATGTTTTTCTTTGTATTTACTTTCTGAAAGGTGATTAAGTAATTTAATCTTTTCAACTATAGGAATTAATTGTGCTTGGCCAGTGCTTCCAAATATTGCAGTGCCATGACAACCTTGGTCAATTAAATTTTCTGCATGTGATATGGTTTTTTCAATATTTAAGCTCAAATCAGAGTTCAGAATTGACATCGAAGCTGCATATATCCCACTTATTTTTGTCATAATAAAAATTTATATAAAATATAAAAATTAGTAAAGTTTATAAATCGAATATGAAAATATTAGCTGTCCAAAACAGAATGGGAATCGGTGATACTGTGATCTTTTTACCTTTCATAAAGGCTATATCTGAAAAATATAATTCACCAGTAAGTTTATTGGTAAAAGAAAATTCTAAGGCTAATGAATTTTTATACAAAACAAATTATATTGATGAAATTCTTATTTTAGAAAGGGGTAAAAATTCTAATAAAAAAAGACATAATGGTTTTTTTGGTTCAATAAATTTAATTAAAGATTTAAAAAAGTCTAATTTTGATAAAATTTTTATTTTTAATTCTTCTCTAAGATTTAACTTAGTTGCAAAATTATCTGGAATATCTGAAATTTATCAATACCCATTATTTAGTAAAACTAACCAGCATATAATTGATACTCCAAAAAAATTTTTGAGAGATAAATTAAATATTAAAGAAATCAAAGATCCTGAAATACATATTGATGATGAAACTATTACAAAATCATTTAAGAAATATAAAATTGATAAAAATGAAATTAATATACTTTTAGGAATTGGTGGCTCTGGACCTACAAAAAGAGTTCCTTCCAAAATATTTATCAATTTTATAGATAAAATTTCAAAAATTAAAAAATGTAGATTTTTTCTTGCTACTGGAAAAAATAGTGATGAACAAATTATTTTAAATGAAATAATTGGATCAAAATTTAAAGACATATGTATGCCTTTGGATGATTTACCAATAAAAGAAATATTGCCGATTATAAAGAACTGTAAACTATCTGTTTGTAATGACTCCAGTTTTAGTCACTTGTCTGCAGCTTTAGGTATTAAAACCATAACTTTAATGGTTGATACTCCAGTGATTTATGGAAATTATAACTCTAAAATGTTTCCCATTATTCCAGATGGTGAGGTAACAGTAAGTCATTTTACCTCTGGGAAAGACAAGATAAATCCGCAGAAAATATTTGATAAAGCTTTAGAGATTCTAAATTAAGAAATATCGTTCAAAACTATATCTTTTGCTTCATTTACTATTGAGGACAATCTAGCTGTCTCCGGTGAAATATCCGGATGGATTTTTTTTTGTATTTTAACATAAGCTTTATTTACATCTTCTTTTGTAATTTTTTTATTCACATCTAAATTTAATATTTTATATGCTTCAGTTACTGAAATTGAAGATGAGTTATTTAGGTTCGATTGATTAAAAGAAAATCTTCCTGATCTTCTCAATGTTTGAATTAACCTATAAAGTGATATTAATTGAAAAATAGATAGACCTTTTAATTTTAATAATGCAAGACTAGCTAATGTAAAAGGCAACGTTAATAAAAAACGCCCCCCGATGGCAAATAAAATTGCTAATACAATAAATCCAAATATTAATAAAATCCTTAGACCTTTTGATATTTTTTTTGAGGAAATCTTAGTTATAAATTTCAATAGAAAGTATAAAATAGTCAAAATGACTAATGTATAAATTATGATATTCATATAGTTCTTCTTTTTTATGAAGGTACCACAACTTAGAAAAAAACTGGAAATAAAATCTTGTCACAACACAAGTTGGGAAGATAATTACAGCTGGATACATCAAAAAGATATTCTTGAAGTCTTAAAAGACAAAAATAAATTAAATCCAGAAGTAAAAAAATACTTGATTGAAGAAAACAATCATACTGACCATCATCTTAAAGATACTAAAGACTTACAGAAAAAACTTTTTAATGAAATAAAGGGGAGAATAAAATTAGACGATGAATCTCTTCATTTTAGAGACCATGCTTATGATTATTGGACAAAAACCACAACAGAAGGAAATTATTCTATCAAACTCCGAAAAAAGATTAATACAGATAATGTTGAAGAAATTTGGAACGGAGATAAAGAAAAAGAAAAATTAGGCGTTGAATATTTTGGAGTGGGAGATTTAGAGGTAAGCCATAACGATACGTTACTTGCATATTCTCTCGATACCAAAGGATCAGAGTATTACAAAATCTTCATAAGAGATATTTCAACAAATAAGTTGGTCACAAAAGTAATAACGGACACATCTGGTAGTATTACTTTTAGTCTAGACGATAAATATATTTTTTACTCAAAATTGGATGAAAATCATCGTGCCCGAAAAATATATAGACATAAAATTGGAGACCATTTAAGTGAGGATTATTTGGTCTTTGAAGAAAAAAGTGGCGCTTTTACTGTTGGAATAAGCTTAACTTCTGATGAAAAATATTATCTAATAACAACTTCTGATCACAACACATCAGAGCAATATTACTTTGGTGTTGATGAAATAACTCCAAAACCAAAATTAATCATTAAAAGACAAAGAGGAATCTTATACTCTATAAATTCTTGGGCTAACAATTTTTACAATCATACAAATAATGATGCTGAAGATTTTAAGATTGATATCTCTCCAAGCTTAGAGAACCAAAATTGGAAACCTTTTGTACCTTCAAAAAATGAAGTTTTAATTGGTGGTTGTGTATTTTTAAAAAATTGGATAATTCGATCAGAAACTTCTAATGCATTAGATAAGTTATTCATCAGAAATATATCGACAAATTTTGAGGAAGAATTAATTTTTTCAGATGAAAAAGTATACGTACCAAATATTTCTCTCAAACAAAAAGATCGAAACACAGACGAAATTTACCTTGGATATTCATCGCCGAAAACTCCTTCAAGAGTTTATTTATATAATCTTTCAGATAAATCTAAAAAATTAGTTAAAGAACAAGAAATTCCATCAGGCCATAATTCAGAAGATTATATCGTAGAGAGAATTGAATATAAATCTCATGATGGAAGAATGGTTCCTTTAACAATAACAAGACATAAAAAAACCAAAATTGATGGAACTGCAAATGTCTTGTTGTACGGTTATGGTTCATACGGAAATTCAATGAGCCCTAGTTTTTCATCTACACGTTTGAGTTTGGTCAACAGAGATATCATCTGGGCTACAGCTCACATTAGAGGTGGAATGGAAAAAGGTATGAAATGGTGGAAAGAGGGAAAATTAACAAATAAAAAAAATACTTTTGAGGATTACATTTATGCAGCTAAATATTTAATTGAAAATAAATACTCTTTTGCTGGTAACATCATTGGTATGGGTGGATCTGCAGGTGGATTATTAATGGGAGCAGTGGTAAACCAATCTCCCAAATTATTTTTAGGAATTATAATGGCGGTTCCATTTGTTGACTCTTTAACTACTAACCTTGATCACTCTCTACCATTAACAATTGGTGAATTTGATGAGTTTGGTAATGCCAAAGATAATAAAGATCACTTTGATTATATATTTTCTTATGCGCCTTATAATAATATAAAAAAAATGGACTATCCTCATATGTTAATTACCACTAGTTTAAGTGATAATAGAGTATTATTTGATGAGCCTGCTAAATTTACTGCAAAGCTAAGAGATTTAAAAACAGATAACAATTTATTACTTTTAAAAACAGAAATGGATGCAGGTCATGGTGGAAAATCAGGTAGAGATGGTGCTATAGAGGAAATAGCTTTAGATTATGCTTTTGCACTAAAAATCTCAAAAAAAATTTAATTTCTCAATCTTGAAAAAACTTAAATAATTCCTACATAATTGGTACAGGTCGCCTTATGGGGCTTATAAATAAACTTGCTTAACAAAGGAGGATATATGACAAGTAAGGATCTATCTATATTTAACTCATTAAGACCATTCTCGATTGGATTCGATGATATGTTTGATCAATTTGAGAATATGTTGGGAAATGGTGCAATGACAATGCAATCCAATTACCCACCATACAACATCAGAAAGACTGGTGAAGATAACTACGCTATTGAAGTTGCTTTAGCAGGATTCAACAAAAAAGATGTTGAGGTTGAGTTCGAAGATAATTTATTAACTGTAAGAACAAAACAAGTTGATAAATCTGAAGATAAAAATGCTGATGGAGAGATCATTCATAAGGGAATATCTCAAAGACAATTTACTAGATCATTTACAATTGCTGATGACATTAAAGTAAATGGTGCTGAGCTCAAAGATGGACTTTTAACAATATCTTGTGAGAGAATTGTACCAGAGCATAAGAAGAAAAAACTAATCGAAATTAGATAAGTTAAAGCCTTGCTTGCGGGGTAACTAGCTCCGCAAGTAAACTAAAAACATCCTTTTGATGAAAATCCAATCACCACTGAGTTAGTGTCTACCTCAAATTTTCTTTCACAAGAAATACCATATTTTTTTGTTTTATAAACAAGAACTTGATTTCCTTTTTCATTCTTAAAATCTTCATTAGGATTTCCTAGATCAATTTTAAGTTCACTTGATAATTGACCTATGTATTTACCCAATCTTTTATTTTCTTGCTTAACAATTTTGTCAGTTTTTTCTTGTATAGTCTGGCATGCAGTGACTGTTAGGAAGAAACTGAGTAACAACACGATTAATTTAAAATTTCTCATTTTTATATCCTAGCTTCTAAATATGACCAAAATATAAACTTCTTAGTTGAATTATGTTGATAAAATTAGATTTGGCTAAGTATTTATCAAAAGAATCGTCTATTTAGTCAGAAAAGGAGGAATAATGTTAGACAAATATTTTGAGTACAAAAAACACAAAACAAATTTTAAAACAGAAGTAATAGCCGGGACTACTACTTTTTTAACCATGGCCTACATTATGTTTTTAAATCCGTTTATTTTATCAGGTGAATTTGCTGGACCCGAAAAAGGTTTCTTTGATTTCGGCGCAGTTTACACTGCAACTATTCTAGCAACTGCTTTGGCTTGTTTCATAATGGCATTTCATGGAAAAACTTGGCCAATTGGTCTTGCTCCAGGAATGGGGATTAATGCTTTTGTAGCTTTTGGAGTTTGTGCGGGTATGGGATATACACCGCAACAAGCTTTGGGTGCTGTATTAGTTGCTGGTGTATTATTTTTAATTATATCATTAACACCAATAAGAGCATGGCTTATCAACTCTATCCCTAAGAGTTTAAAATTAGGAATTGGCGCAGGAATTGGTTTGTTCTTAGCAATTATTGGTCTTCAGATAATGGAAGTAGTTGTCGATAATCCTGTAACATTAGTACAGCTTGGAAATTTAAGTGATCCACTTGTTTTATTAGGATGCGCAACTTTTATTGCAATAATTGTTTTAGATAAGATGAATGTTAAAGGTAATATTATTATTGGTATTTTAGTATTTAGTATAATTGCTTGGGCTACAGGTCTTGCAAAGTTTAATGGTATCGCAAGTGCTCCGCCTTCAATGACTTATCTTTTTGAATTTGATTTATCTGCAGCTATGACAGCTGGAATGTCTACAGTCATTTTTACTCTGTTGTTTGTAGACTTTTTTGATACTGCAGGAACTTTAACTTCAGTTGCCAATGTAGCTGGAAAAGTGGGCAAAGATGGAAAAGTTAAAGACATCAATAAAGCAATGTTATCAGACAGCGTGAGTACAGTTGCGGGCGCGGTAATGGGAACTACAACTGTAACTAGTTATGTTGAGTCTGGCGCTGGGGTAAAAGCTGGTGGAAAGACTGGCATGACCTCTTTGGTAATTGGTATATTATTTTTAGCATGTATATTTTTTGCGCCCTTAGCAACTAGTTTGCCAAAACAAATTGATGGTGCTGCTTTACTTTTTGTTTCAGTTCTATTTATAAGAAATATTACTGACATAGAGTGGAATGATGTTTCAGAATCTGCTCCAGCTATTCTTGCAATGATCGCTATGCCTTTAACTTATAGTATCAGCAATGGTATTGCTTTAGCTTTCGTATCATATGCCTTAATCAAGATATTCACTGGTAAATTTGCAACTACCTCACCAGCTATTTGGGTAATAGCAAGTTTGAGCGTTGTAAGTTTTGCCGTTGCTTAAATATTAATTGAACAGGGCTAGTTTTTACTTGCCCTGTTTATTTTTTCTCACAATCTCCTCAATAGACAATTCTTCATAATGCTCTGTAGGTTGAACAATCCAGGGGTCTGAGTTTAATCTGATAGGACAAAAATCAGGTTCGAAAGTTGACGATTTCTTTTTCCATAGACAAGCAGTTTTTACTTCTTTTATATAATCTTTAGTTGGGCCATAATTTTTCAACCACTCAATGCTTTTATTAAGCGTTAAACCAGTATCTGAAAGATCATCTATTAAAAGAACCTTATTAAAATCTTTGTTATTTGCCAAAGAACTTATTTCTCTTGCAAACATTAATTGACCCTGTTGATCCTCTAAACCTTTACCTGAATAACTTTGAATAACAATATATGCGATTGGTAATTTCAAAATTCTTGATAAAATATCAATAATAGGAGCTGCCCCTCTCATAATACCAACTAATACAGTTGGTTTATATTTATCATGAATTTGTATTGCTAACTTTTCAACAATTTGGGTATATTCATCAAAACTGATAATTAATTTCTCTGCCATGAAATTCATTATCATAATTAAAAATAATTAAAAAGGAGAAATCATGAAGGCTTATTGGATAAGTTTGTATACTAAAGTGGATGACCAAGAAAATTTAAAAAAGTATGCAGATACAGTAACTCCAATTATTAAAAGTTATGGTGGTTTACCTTTAGTTAGAGGTGGCAAACATACAACTTTCGATGGTGATGATTTTTTAAGAACTGTGGTTTGGGAATTTCCAAATTACGAGCAAGCTTTAAAGTGTCATCAATCTAAAGAATATCAGGCTGGTTGGGATTTAGCCAAAAAGACCACTATGAGACACATGCAAATCGTTGAGGGATTTAATACTGAATAGGCTCAGGATCTATACTTCTCCACAAATACCATGTAGCTACTGAGCAATAAGGTGAAAATCTTTTTTTAAGTAAATACACAAATTTTTCCGGCGGAAAATATCTTTTATTATAATTTTTAGAAATCGCTCTCAAAAGCCCAATATCTTGTATAGGCCAAATGTCAGATCTATTATAAGTAAAAAGTAAAATCATTTCAGCCGACCATCTACCTATTTGTCTTAAATTAGATAAATAAATTATAGCTTCTTCATCACTCATATTATTTATTAATTTGGGATTAAATGATTGATTAAGAATTTGTTTTGCTAAACTTTTTATTCCTAAGACTTTTTGCCTACTTAATCCACAATTTCTGAGTTGTGTTGTTGTCAATTTAGATACAATTTTAGGATTAATTTTATTTTTACATTTTTTCTTAAATTTTAAAAAAACTGAATTTGCTGCAGCAACACTTATTTGCTGACCAATAATACTTTTACACAATGAAAAAAAAATATCCTTTCTTGAGGTAAGAATTTTTTCATTGGGACTTCGATAATTTTTAATTAATCTTGACATTATTTTATCCCTTTTGGATAAATATCTTTTAGCTTTATTCCAATATTTTGGAACTTTAGTCATTTATTGTTTTAGAGGTGATTATTTTTTTATTGTAAATTTCTCTTCTAAAAATAATTAATGTTGAAATAATTACCAAAGAGGCTCCAAGAAGAGTTTTGATTGTTGGAACCT
Source organism: uncultured Pelagibacteraceae bacterium (assembly GCA_902524865.1). Lineage (GTDB taxonomy): Bacteria > Pseudomonadota > Alphaproteobacteria > Pelagibacterales > Pelagibacteraceae > Pelagibacter. The sequence continues at coordinate 19,369 of CABZEV010000014.1, forward strand.
CACCCCAAATGAAATATCCAAAAATTATTGCAAACAAAAGAGCTAAATATTTTAAAGGAGTTACCAAAGAAACCTCGGAATACTTATATGACTGACCTAACCATAAATTTGCAACACCTCCAAAAATTCCGACAAAAGATAAAAAAATAAAATCCTGTAAATTGGGCATAACCCATCCTTGTGGAATAGTTAAAAAACTCAATAAGGTTATTGATAAGGAAAAATAGAATGAAATTAACCAAACTGGTTCTGTGGTCGATAACTGTCTTATTGATATTGCTACATAAGATAGACCAAGACAAAATATTATGGGAAAAATATAATAAATATTAAGCTCACTTATCCCTGGTTCAGTTATTACTAATATTCCTATAAAACCAACTATCACAGCTAACCATCTATAAATTCCAACTCTTTCACTTAATAAAAAAATTGAAAATATAGTTGTAAAAATTGGAGCAGCAAAAGAAATACTGACCACAGTTGCGAGGGGTAATTTTCTTAAAGCAATAAAAATTGCTACTAAAGCAATTAGACCCGACAAGCACCTAAGGGCATGCAAACCTGGTCTTTTGGTTTGATAAAAATTGTGTAGTCTATCTCTCGGTATAATCAAAAAATAAAATAGTATCCCAAAAAACCCTCTAAAAAATAAAACCTGTCCAATTGGATAATCGACTGACCACTTGACAATTATATCCATTAGTGAGAATGCACAAACAGACATAAACATGTACAAAAATCCCAATTGATTTTTACTAAGCATACGAATAATTTGTAAATTAATTTAAATCATAATCAATGGAAATAGCAGTTTTAGCACTTGGATGTTTTTGGGGGCCTGAAATCAAATTCAGCAAAATTAATGGTGTTATCAAAACTGAGGTTGGCTATTGCGGTGGTAATAGTTCACAAACCACCTACAAAGAAGTTTGCACGGGGAATACGAACCATGCTGAGGTTGTTAAGATTGATTTTGATGAAAAGGTAATTACTTATGAGGAAATTCTAAAAATTTTTTTTGAAATTCATGACCCAACCACACTAAATTCTCAAGGACCAGATTTTGGTACACAATATAGAAGTGAAATCTTTTATTTGAATGACAATCAAAAAAAAATTGCAGAGGATGTTCTTGACCAGGTCAATAAAAAGTTATCAGAAAAAGTTGTAACAAAAATTTCCCTTCTAAAAAACTATTGTATTGCTGAGGAATATCATCAAAAATATTTAGAAAAGAGATAATGTCATTAGTAGAAACTGATTGGCTTGAAAATAACAAAGAAAAAGTAAAAATAATCGATTGCTCGTGGCACATGCCACAAACGAAAAGAAATGGTTTTGAAGAATATAAAACTCAACATATTCCAGAGTCCATTTTTTTTGATCTAGATGATAATTCTGACAAAAATACAAAT
>CABZEV010000015.1 GCA_902524865.1 uncultured Pelagibacteraceae bacterium
CTACAGCATATATAAGAAATATCACAATTAGACCAAGCCCTATGAAAGATTGGTTTTATTTTTTATTTGTCATCAGTCTTATTAACTCGTTAAATTACTCAGTTTTAACATTATTTTTTTCTTATAATTTAAATTTAATGAGTTATTTGGTCAACACGACTTGTACATTTTTATTATATATAATTTTTTTATTATTATTTAAATATTATATGAAAGGTATAAATGATTAATTCTTCAAGTGATAATGTAAAAAAACTTAATTCTATCAATAGAAGAATGTTCATTACAGGTTCTTTGAAATTTTTTATAATGGTCGGAATAGTCAGTAGATTATTTTTCTTACAAGTTAAGGAAAATAAAAAATATTTAACACTTTCGGATAAAAATAGAATCAGAGAATGGAAGTTAGCCCCTGTTAGGGGTGAGTTTCATGATTATTTTGGCAATATCATTGCAGGCAATTTTGAAGCTTATCAGCTTCATGTGATACCAGAACAAGTTGAGGATTTTAGGTATGTTATTTATCGTTTAAAAGACTTACTAGAATTATCAGATAAAGAATTTAAAAAAGTATTAAAAAAGAAGAATGAAATAAAACCATGGGAAACTTTAATTGTTTCAGACAATTTAAGTTGGCAAAAATTTTCGAAGATTAATAACCATTTATATGATTTAAATGGTGTTAAACCTGTCATATCGATTTCAAGGAACTATCCTTTTAAGGAAAACTTTACTCATTTAATAGGCTATGTAAGTCAAGCAAACCAGGATGATATTGAAACTACTCAAGCTATAAAAAAGAATTTTGTTCCAGGTTTAAAAGTTGGAAAAGCGGGTTTAGAAAAAACATTCGAGGAAAAATTAATAGGTACTAATGATATAGAAAGATATGAAGTCAATGCTTATGGTAGAAGAATAAGTCAGTTAGAATTTCAAAAAGGTCAAAAAGGTAAAACTTTAAGACTGACTATAGATACTGAAGTTCAAAAATTAGCGAATGAGCTACTAAAAGATAAAGCAGGATCTATTTGTGTAATGGATATTTATACAGGTGCAGTAATTGCAATGCATTCATCACCATCATTTGATCCAAATTTATTTGTTTTTGGTATTAGTCAAGATGATTGGCAATTAATTCGAAATGATCCAATGAAACCATTAGTTAATAAAACTTTACAAGGTAATTACTCTCCAGGTTCAACCATTAAACCAATTGTTGCTTTATCTGCATTAGAAAACGGAATAGTTAATACCAATTTTAGAGTTAAGTGCACTGGTAAAACGGAAATGTATGGCCAAACTTATCATTGTTGGAAGAAAAAAGGTCATGGTTATATGAGTTTGAGAAATGCGATGAAGCAATCTTGTGACACTTATTTTTATGAGGTTGCCCGTAGACTTGGAGTTGATAAATTAAGTGAGACTGCAAAAAAATTTGGTCTTGGGAAAAAAGTTTTTGGCGATCTATTTAATATTGAAAAAAAAGGTTTAATTCCTAATACACAATGGAAAAAAAATGCTCTTGGAAAAGGATGGTTATTAGGTGAAACAATAATTACAGGAATTGGACAAGGCTACATTCAAACTACTCCAATTCAATTATGTTTGATGACGGCCCAAATTGCAAATGGAGGTTACAAAATTTATCCTCATCTTGTAGTCGATGATAAAGTTAAAGATCAGCCAATTGATAAATTTACACCGCTTTATAAAAATTCAAAAAATATTAAGATTATTCAAGATGCTATTTTTGGTTCGACAAATGAGATGATGGGCACATCTTATCGTTCAAGAATTGATAATCCAATATATCAGTTTGCAGGTAAAACTGGAACAGCACAAGTTAAAAAGATTACTGAGGAAGAAAGAGAATTAGATCTTAAAACATTTGAGATACCATATGAGCAAAGAGATCATGCTTTATATGTAGCTTTTGGACCATATAAAAACCCTAGATACGCTTTAAGTGTTATTGTAGAACATGGGGGAAATGGAAGTACAACAGCTGCCCCCATGGCAACAAAATTATTCAAATTGATCATTGACCGACACAAAATAAGAGAGTCATTAGAAAATAAAAAATATTTGGAGATATAGATGTATCAGCATACAAGATTAACAACTAACAGACTTGGTTTTTTTCAAAAATTTAGAAACTTTGATTATATATTATTGATTTGTATATTGATACTTGGCTTTATTAGTTTAGCTACGATGTACTCTACAGATGGGGGTGAGATTAGATTTCATACCAAAAGTCATTTTACAAAATTAGCTGTTTTTACTTTGATGATGCTAGTAATGTCCTTTGTCAATATCAAATACTGGTTTTCAATTGGTTATTTAGCTTATGTTGCAGTTATAGGTTTATTGGTTGGGACTTACTTATTTGGAATTACCTCATCCGGGTCTCAAAGATGGATTAATTTATATTTTATAAATTTACAGCCATCTGAATTAATGAAGATTTTTATCATTGTTTGTTTGGCTAAATTTTTTCATCGAATGAAGATAGAAAATGTCAATTCAATTTATGCAATTTTAACTTCTTTAATAATTATTTTGTTGCCAATGGGATTAGTCATTGTACAACCTGACCTGGGAACAGCTGTCTTAATTGCTATCAGTGGCATTGCTGTATTATGGTTTGCTGGTATTAATTATAAGTATTTTATTTATACTATTTTGGGATTTATAATTTCCCTACCTTTTGTCATAGCTTTTTTAAAGCCCTATCAAAAATTAAGAGTGTTAACATTTCTAAATCCTGATAAGGATCCTTTAGGTGCGGGTTATCAAATTATTCAATCTAAAATAGCTGTGGGATCAGGAGGTATATTTGGCAAAGGTTTTTTAAAAGGTACTCAAAGTTATCTTGAATTCTTACCGGAGAAACATACTGATTTTATTTTCACTCTTTTTTCAGAAGAGTTTGGATTTGTGGGATCTGCAATTCTATTAGTGATTTATGCGATTATTATTTATAGAATTGTTGCAATCGGAGCTAGTTCAAGAAGTTATTTTGCAAAGATTTTCTGTTATAGTTTTGGTGCTGCAATCTTTGTATTCATCACAATTAATATGAGTATGGTCTTGGGTTTACTACCTATAGTAGGTTCTCCTTTGCCAATTATGTCTTATGGTGGTTCCTCAATGTTAGCAACCATGATAGGTTTTGGAATAGTCATGAGTGCCAGGGTTCACAATCAACAATTGATTGCCTAAGTATAATTTGTCGCTTAACTTATTTGATAGATAGATTGTATATTTTTACATGAGTAAAAATTTACATGTAGGGATTGTTGGCTCTGGTATTCAAGGAGTATCAAACGCTTTATTTCTTCAAAAAAAAGGTTTTAAAGTCACTATATTTGACAGAGATAATCCAGGAAGTCCAGCGGCTTCATATGGAAACGCTGGCCACTTTTCACCTTATGCTTCATTATCACTTAATAGAACAGATGTCCTTGCTGACGTGCCAGCAATGTTGTTAAGTTCCACAGGCCCGCTAGCTCTTAAATGGAATTATGTGCCAAAAATGTTGCCCTGGTTTTTTAAATTTATATTAAATACCACTAAAAATAAGATGATGCACACTGCAAGAAATATGCATCAAATTTTAGACTTAGCATTACCAGCGTATGATGAACTTTTTGATGAAATAAATTTAGATGGTCTCGTCGAAAATAAAGGCATTCTATATATTTGGAATGACAAAGATTTGAAGAGTAGAGAATTAGAAATCAGAGTGAGAGATGAACTTGGTGTAAAACAACAATTAGTAAATAAATCTGAAATTCATGATTTAGAACCTAATATTAAACCTTTTTATCATGCTGGAGTTTATTATCCGTACGCAAGGCACGCTCGAAACCCAAAAAAAATCTTAATTAAATTATTTGATTTATTTTTAAAAAAAGGTGGAAAGTTTGAAAAGAAAAATATTAATGATATTCAGTTTGATACAGAAAAACCTGTTTTTATTTCTGATGGTGAAAGACATACCTTTGATAAAATTGTAATTGCTTGTGGTGCATTTTCAAAGAAATTGACAGATAATTTAGGTGAGCAAATTCCACTCGATACTGAAAGAGGTTACCATGTTCACTTCAAAGATTGTGATCACCTACTAAGTAGACCGGTTATTTTTTCAAATAGAGGATTTGGTATTACTCCAATGGAACAGGGTTTAAGAGTAGTTGGTACAGTTGAATTTGGAGGACTATATAATCCACTCTCAAAATCAAGAATTAAAAATTTGATTAATAATGCTAAGTATATGTTAGACGATCTTCCAGATCATGAAGATGAATGGTTAGGTTTTAGACCTACACTGCCAGATTTTTTACCTGTAATGGGACCTTCAAAAAATTACAAAAATGTATTTTATTGTTTTGGTCATCATCATTTAGGATGGACATTAGGTCCAATTTCTGGAAAGATTGTATCTGGAATGATAGCTAAAGAAAATACAAATCTAAATTTAGATCCTTATAGCTCAATAAGATTTAGTTAATCAAATGCAAAATACTAAGGCATACATTATGCTAGTATGTGCAACATTATTTTGGGCAGGAAACTTCACATTAGCAAAGCTTGCTTACTTAGAAAATATACCTCCAAACTCACTCGCATTTTTAAGGTGGTGCCTAGTATGGATAATATTACTTCCTTTAACTTATAAAGAGATATTAAAATTAAAAAATCAAATTAAAGGAAATTTATCATTATTTATTATTCTAGGTTTTACTAGTGTATGCATATTTACTTCTTTTACTTATAACGCTTTAAATTACACGCAAGTAATTAATGCATCACTTTTTAATACCGCAATACCTGTAACAATAATTTTAGTTTGTTTTTTATTAAAAATTGAAAAAACAAATGTTTTTCAAATAACTGGATTAGTTATTTCAGTTTTAGGAATTTTAGCTATTATTACTAAACTTGATCTAAATATTTTACTTACCTTGAATTTTAACAAAGGAGATTTATTTATGGTCGGAGCAATTATTGCTTGGGGAATATATTCTGCGTATTTGAGAAAAAGAACCTTCGAAGTATCTTTACTTGCTCTTGTTCATATAATTTGCACATTTGGATTATTTTTTCTTTTGCCTCTATTTATTTTAGATATGACACAAGGTAAAATTATTGAGATGAGTAGTAATTTTTTTTATATTTTAGCTTATGTTGCAATATTTCCAAGTATTGGATCTTATTATTGTTGGGCGGGGGCTGTTTCTATCATTGGAGCAAATAGAGCTGGAATATTTTTATCTTTAATTCCATTATTTAGCACTTTGATGGCAATATTCTTTTATAATGAGCAATTTCAATATTTTCACTTGATTGGGGCAATTTTAATTATATTAGGTTTATTTCTATCAAATAAGGAAATTAAAAATGCTTAAAGTTGCAATATTAGATGATTATCAAAACGTTTCTCAACAATTTGTTGATCTAGAAAAACTCGCAGGAAAATATGAAATTAAAATTTTCAGCGAGCCATTTGAGGATGAAGCTGATATTATAGATAAATTAGCTGATTTTGAGGCATTATTGGTCATGAGAGAAAGAACGCCTATTACAAAAAATATTATAGAAAATTTATCTAAGCTAAAATTTATAATAACCAGTGGATTAAGAAATAAATCAATTGACTTAGATACTGCCAAAAAAAGAAAGATTATAGTTAGTGGGACAGAAAGTAATTTAAACCCAACTCCTGAATTAACTTGGGCTTTAATTCTTGGTTTAGCTAGAAATATAAAAGAAGAAATAGATAATATGTATCAGGGTTACTGGCAAACCACAGTTGGTGTTGAGCTTAAGGGAAAAATACTAGGATTAATTGGTCTTGGAAAAGTAGGTTCTCAAGTTGCAAAAATAGGGAAAGCTTTTGGTATGCAAGTAATGGCTTGGAGTGAAAATCTCAATCTTGATAAATGTAAAGAGCTAGATGTTTTACCTTGCACTAAGGAAGATTTAATTAAAAATTCTGATTTTTTATCAATTCATGTTCAAGGTGGTGAAAGATACAAAGATTGTATTACTCTAAAAGAATTGGATAAGATGAAAAAAAACTGCTTTTTTGATCAACACCTCAAGAGGTCCTATAATTAATGAAGACGATTTAATTATCGCTTTATCTACAAATGAAATTGCAGGAGCAGGACTTGATGTTTATGAAAAAGAACCTTTACCAGACAATAACAAACTAAGATTTTTACCTAATGCTTTGTTAACTCCTCATTTAGGATATGTAACTGCGGAAAATTATAATGTTTATTATAGTCAAATGATCGAGTCACTTGAAGCTTGCACATCGGGTAAGCCAATTCGTGTAATTGAATAGTTATGGATTTACCAGTTGTCAATCACAAGGATTATTTTGCAAAAATTGGTGATGATCATAAGTTTCCAATTAATAAATTCGGAGAACTTGCAAAATATTTAATTGATAAAAAGATAGTTAAAAAATTTTATCAACCATATCCATGTTCTGATGAAACGTTAAAAAGAGCTCATTCAGAAAAATATATCAAGGATGTTAAAGATAAAAATTTAGATCAAAACTCAATTAAGAAAATTGGTTTTCCATTGGTGGATAGCGTCATTCAAAGGTCATTAGTTGCAACTGGTGGAACAGTCCTTGCTACAAAGCTTGCAATTAAAAATGGTGTTGCCTGTAATACCGCTGGTGGCAGTCACCACGCTAATTATACTGGGGGCGCAGGTTATTGTGTGTTCAATGACGTAGCGGTTGCTGCTCAATATTTGCTTGATAGGAGTTTAGCTGGCAGAATTTTAATTGTTGATTTAGATGTTCACCAAGGCAATGGTAATGCTGATATTTTTAAAGAAAATAAAAATGTATTTACTTTTAGTATGCACTCCAAGTCAAACTACCCAGCAAAAAAATCAATCAGTGATTTAGACGTTGAGCTTGATGATAATTTGAAGGATGCTCAATATATAAAGATACTTGATTTCTATTTAAATCAGTTAAACGAAGAAAATTTTGATTTTGTCTTTTATATTGCGGGAGTAGATATTCACTATAACGATCGTTTAGGAAAACTAAAAATTTCTGATGAGGGAATTAAAAAAAGAGATGAGATGGTAACAAAAAATTTTTTTTCACAAGGAGTTCCTTTGTGTGGAGTTCTTGGTGGTGGTTACAATAAAGATTTTAATAAACTAGTTGAATTGCATTCTTTTTTACATCAATCCTGTGCTAAATTAATTAAATGACTAAAAAGAATCCAAACTTAACTGCTGAACAGAAATTAGTAATGTTTGAAGATGGCACAGAGCACGCGGGTAGCAGCGAACTAAACAGTGAAAAAAGAGAAGGCAGCTATCATTGTGCTAATTGTGGAATAAAATTATTTGACTCAACTGCAAAATATGAAAGTGGATCGGGGTGGCCATCTTTTTATCAATCTTTGCCTGATGTCTTTGAGACTAAAACTGACTATTTGATTGGTTATGGCCGAACAGAATATCATTGTAAAAATTGTAAAGCCCATCATGGACATATTTTTGATGATGGTCCTCAACCCACAGGTAAAAGATATTGTAACAATGGTGTATGTTTAGTATTTCATGAAAAAAATAAAAAATGATTTTAAAGTATGTTAGTTTTTTAATTGGCTTAACCTGGTCATACTCTTTAATTAAGACACAATCTATTTTTAGTAAAAAAGCAGGTTTAATCTTTAAAGTATTCATTTCCAAAGTATCTTGGCTGACTTTTATAATAGCAATTTATTTTGGGTATAAAAATTTCTCATTTAGGTATACTTTAATTGGGATTGTTATTTCAGTTGTATTGGTACATTTAGGATTTATGTTTTTGAGCAAATTTTTAAAATCCAAATTTACAGAAAAAAAATTACGCTTAGCAAAAAATTTTTTTGAGTACACGCTTATTCTGTGGATTTTATATTACTTTATCTATTAGATAATTACCTATTTTGGTCGCTTATGGATAACTAAATATTGTTTTTTACAAAAATAATATATAAAATTTAGTATGTTTGAAAAATTAGAGGAATTAGCAAAAAATAATAAAAAAATATCAGATTTCCATATTAGAACCGGCTGGCCTCTTGCTTATAGACAAACAGGTGAAATTCATAAAATACTCGATGTAATGGTCAAGGCTCAAGACCTTCAGGATTTATTATCGACAAATTGTAATGAAATTGAACTAAAAAAATTTCAGGATACTCATGAGCTTGACTCATCAGTTACATTAAGTGGACTTAGATTTAGGGCAAATTTTTATAAAACAATTCAAGGCCCTGCTGCGGTGTTAAGAAGAGTAGAAAGTGTAATACCTACAATGGACCAATTTGATTTACCTCCAGTGCTTTATGACATTATAGATATGCACAAAGGACTAGTATTGGTAACAGGTCCTACAGGATCTGGTAAATCAACAACACTTGCTGCGATTGTAAATGAAATAAATAAGACAAGAACGTCAAATATTATAACTGTTGAAGATCCAGTTGAATTTATTCATAAAGATTTAAAAAGTATCGTTTCACATAGAGAAGTGGGCAAGCAAACTCAAACGTTTGCTACAGCTCTTAAGGCAGCTTTAAGAGAAGATCCAGATGTAATTTTGGTGGGTGAGATGAGAGATTTAGAGACAGTTTCACTAGCATTAACTGCTGCTGAAACTGGACACTTAGTTTTTGGCACACTGCACACCAGCGGTGCACCAAGTACCATTAACAGAATTATAGACGTATTTCCTCCAGAACAACAAGCTCAAATACGAGCACAGATTTCTACTTCTTTAAAAATGGTAGTAACTCAAAGACTTCTAAAAACTAAAGATGGTCAAGGCCGTTGTGGTGCTTTTGAAGTGATGAAGTGCACACCTCCAATTCAAAACTTAATAAGAGAAGCAAAAATTCATCAGATCCCAAGCATCATGCAAACTGCTGTTAAAGATGGTATGATTACAATGACTAAATCTTTAGAAGATCTAGTAAAAGCAGGAAAAATAGATGCGAGTGCAGGACGAGAAAATTAAAGGATTTAATATCATTGAATTATTGGTTGTTGTTGTATTGATCGGGATTGTTTCTGGTCTAGGTTATCCAAGTTTTACGAAGTGGCGATTAGACAGAGAGGTAAGAGATTCTGTTTTTCGTATAAAATCTTTAATAGAGGGAATTAACGCACAAGTTCAAAGAGGTCAGTATGTTTTTGTTCAAGTTGACGTCGAAGAAGGTGCTTTGGGAAATAATGAAGATGGATTGATAATTACATCTAAAGGAATGGGTGCAAAAGATTTTGCACCTCTCTTAAATAATAATGAAAGTACCTGGTGGGTAGATGAGGAAAATCGATGTAATATTGATAATACAGAGTATTGGACAGATGATCCAGATCCTGACAGAAATAGAGTAATTGATAATGATGCAATCGAAGTTAGACAACTTATTTTAAAGAAGGTGTCAACTAGTTGGACAGGAAATGTTGGAGCAGTTTGTTTTGGCAAAAATGAGCGATGGTTTAATGGTAATGGAGAATTAGTGTCTGGAACAGGCGCTGATGCAGTTGTTGATAATTTCTTATTTATTTGTGAAAGAACTAGTCAAAGAACTCAGTGCGATATAGATCCAAATACTGGTAATCCTACAACTGAACATAGCAACTTATTTGCTATAGAATGGTCAAGATTTGGTAATATTAGTATCGATAAGTGGTATAACGAAACATGGGTAAACCAATAATATGAACAAAAGTAAATTTAAAATTTCAGGATTATCAATTTTAGAAGCATTAGTTTCTACTGCTATTGTTGGAATTGGCTTCATTGCGATATTACAGATGACAAATTTTTCAGTTCAGTCGATTGATAGATCAGGAGAACGTACGAAAGCAAATTACTTAACTGAAATGATTGCTGAGGATGTTATAGGTAGCAAAAATTCACTCTATGGTATTAATTCTGATAGCGAGGATCTACAAATTAGAGGAGATGGAACTATATCACTGAGTGGAGGCGGTGACGCTACTGGTATAAGAAAATTTTCTGATCACTTAGTTCAAAATGCTTGGAGTGCAGGCTTAAATTGTCGTGGAGGTGCAAATCAATTTCAAGAAAATATTTACGAAACCCAAGAGGTCGATGCACCGAGGAATAAAGAAGCGAAATGGAACTTGATATTTGCTGAAAATAGATTTTTTAAAATGCTTAAGCGACAATGAGATTAAAAGATTGCAAATGTTTACGATCTGCAGATGGGCTGCTTGTGGTGAGTTTCAGTCGGAAAATGTATTTGATGAACCACTTTATATTGGAAGGGTTGAGATGCGTTTAAATAATGGAAGGAAAAGAAAATATTTATATTTTCAGTCTGATTACAAGATAAAAAGAGAGAATGAACAACCACCAGTTGGAGGAGAGCAAGGTGAAGGTGGCATGATAGGAACACCCGCTGGTTAATGAAAAGAAAATTTATTAAAGATATACTAGGTCTTACTCTTGTTGAAATTTTAATTGGTTTAATTGTTTCTTCTTTGATGATGGCAGCAATGTATACAACTTATTCAATAGTTAATTCTACTTATGGTCAAGTTGTAGATAAAGCTCAAATTAGTAGAAATTCTAGAGATTTAGTAGAATTATTAATTCGCGATATTAGAATGTCAGGCTTTAAATATTATTTAGGCACTAATTCATTAAATTTTCCTAAGGAAAGTTATTTACAAATAGTAGATGCTAACAATATTGAAGATAGCCACGCTCCGATAGTAATAGAGGAAGGTTTAGATCATATAAGTTTTGTTGATACAGGCGTACCACATGAAACCAAAAATACTAAAAATAATCCTCTAGATATATGCTGTGATAAAATTCATATAGTATTTGATGATTTTAATCAAAACGACGTACTTCAACCTTACAAAAGATATAAAACAACTTATTATGCAAGACCTACAGACGATGGTATCGATGCACAAGGATTACCTATTAACCAAAGATACGCAATATATAAATCAAAAATAAGCTGGAGTCAGCCAAGAGCTGCGGCAACAGCATCTTGGCCTGAAACTGGTGAATGGATTGGTCAACAACAAGGTTGTTCAGAATGTTACCATGAACAACTAATAAGAGATTATGTGGAAGATATAGAATTTATTGCATTAGATAGAAATGGTAGAAGGTTATTACCTCTTCCAGATCCAACTACTGCTGCTGGAAGAGATAATTTATATAAAATTAGATCTATAGATATTAAATTAACATTTAGATCTGAAAAAAATTTTTTTAGATTCGATGCCAAAGATGGTCAATCAAGAAAAGTGCTTGGATTTTCTAGAACTAAGGAAGATTATACAGATAGGTATCTGAGAGATACAGTAGTAGTAACTGTTTTTACAAGAAATATAGTTGATGAGGGTCTCTTCTAATGAAAAGAAATAATCAAAGAGGTTTTACACTAATATTATCATTAGTTCTTTTATTAGTGATGTCTTTAATGGGTGGAAGTTTAATCGTTATTTCATCTGGTGATCATCAAAGCAATAATACTAGCGATGAGTACCAACAAACTTTTTATATCGCAGAACATGCTTTAGTCGAAGCTGAAAAATATATAATTAACGAAATGATTGGTCCCTGGATAAATCCAGGTGAAACTACCAGACTACAACCACCGAATCCAGCAACAGCAACTGATGCAGAAACCGAAGCTCACACAGATTATTTAGAGTCTCTCACTTCAGAGGCCAATCTTAATGGTGGATTTGCTAGACACACTGATGCAATTCATCCTTGGCCAATAGGTAGAGGAACGCCAATCAACGTTGTTACTTTACCAGACACTCCGTGTACAAATAGTTTTAGAAATCTTGTCAGAAATGATGCTGGTAATGTAATGGTATCTGTACACAAATCAAATTTAAATTTTGGTGATGTAATTGCACCCATTTTGATGAATGAAGGTGCTCTTGAGGAATTAACACATATGCGAAGATATAGGTGGGAATATTTTGCAATCAATGTTGGAAGAGAACAATTTTCTGGAGGTGGCTCCAGTATTAAAAAAACTACAACCAATGTTCAAAAACAAGGTACGGTATATAAAGTTTATGGCTGTGGAATTTTGATGCCTAAAGGCTCTAATGATACTGAATTTGAAAATCCTGAGATCTTGATTCCTTTGGAAACCTTAGTAATATTATCAACATAAACCCAAAATGATTAGATTTGACAAAATTGATTATTTATTAATTTTGATGGTTATGTAATATTTTATTATGAAATTATTTTATAAATTAAATATAATTTTTTTTATGTTCTTTAGTCTCAATTCAATTTCAAAGGCATGTGATTTTACAAATTTAACTATGGGTACACAGGTTTCAGTTATTGAGGATAAATATGATGATTTGAGTGTTACAAATAACGATGATTATGGAGACTTGACTGTAATGTATACATATGACACTTCGTTATTTTGCAAAGATAATCTTTTAAAAAATACTTTCATAAATGTTTATGTTAAAGAAAAAAAATTAATAGGAATGCAAATTGAAGGATTACAAAGTGATAAAAATACTAATGAAATTTATAAATTTGCTCAAATAAATTTTGGATTAAATAACGATAAAGCGAAATCAGGAAATTGGGTAGGTGCTGTGGATTTGAGTTCAGACATAAATTCTATTATCTATGGTAAAGTAATGGGCTTTGATGGAATACATGAAACACTAGAAATTTCTTCTTTCGAATATGCAAATTTTTTGATTGATGGTGAAATTGTTGAGGCATTCCAATGATAAGAAGTTTTAAATTAATTTTATTCTTTCTTATCTTTTGTGGTTTTAATCAAATCACTTACTCAAAACCATTACCTCCAGGGTCAGGAACTGGAGACGTTCCAGCAAATATTTTAATTCTGTTAGATAGTTCGATCAGTATGAATCGTACAATTGGAGCGGGCATTCCAAATATTTCATCTATGACGATTGATGGTGATGGAAATAAGGTTCTGTCATCTGTTGCTAGAAGAGGTGGAGGTCTTTTTTAAATTTAACGCCGCAGGTGAGAGAGTAAACATAGCCGGAGTAAGAGATAATGGTGACACTTATTCCGCTTGGCCTTGGCGTGTAACCAATCAAACTGATAGAACTTGCGATTTTGGTTTATCAGTTGCAGATGGTTTACAAACAAACATAACTGTTCCAATATTTGGCCAATTCCATGAAGTTGAATTTGTTGAAAGCGTAACTATACCTGGCACTACCATTAATGATGATTCTTTATTGTTTGTTGGAATGTACAATAACTCTAACGCACCATATATTATTGGTCTCGATGCAAATTATCGATGTCGTTTAGTAATATCGGGCGATCGAGATAGAATTATGGGTTTTGACGTTGCCTTGAGGGATGGTGAACCAGTTATTTATTTTTATGGTTATACCTCAAGAACAAGAAGAGGATCTTTTTTAGCAACTTGCAGTATGGCAGCTGCATCTTGTGCCGAAATGATAGGCAGAGGTAGAGGACGAGGTGATGTATTCGGGCGAATGTGGAATGCCGCACGTATAAGAGTAAGTAATGAGGCCGAAGTAGTATATGTAAGTAACGCGGGTACTTTATATGGCTACCAACTACCTGATCAAGTTAATGGTCTTCCTACAAATACGAATGATCCTTTTAGGCGATGCAACCCAACTCGAATTCTTCCTTTTGGTCTCTCTAGTACAGATGCAGATATTTTTTATGGAGGCGATTGGAATACGGCTCGTCTACATAAAATTGAATGGACAACTAATACAAGTTGTACAATACTCGATACAATTGGAACCTTTAGTAATGTAAGAAACACCGGTGCAGCAGGTAGTATTGCGGCTGAAAGTATAAGAATGGGTGGTCTAAATGGTGTGAGGGTTATTGGGAACCGAATTCTATATTCAAGTCGTTCTTATGTAGATGAGTTATCTCAGAATTTATTTACAGATGCAGGCAGGAATTCGATGTGGCAAAACCAAGTTGGTGGCCCTAAAATAACAAGATGGACTGGAGCAAAAGATGCCTTAAATGCTGTTTTAAGTGATAGCACATTAACTTCCGGAGCTAATTTTGGTTTTGGACACTGGAATGCTGGTCAAGAAAATTTAGGTAGAAGGGTAGTCCCTTTTGGTGGAGCCTGGTGTCATAGAGATGGTAATGCTTGTAGTTATTATGGGGGTCTCAATACAAGCGTAGATCCGCCTAGAAGCAATATATGTACAAGAAATTCCTGTTTAAATGTAGCTATAGGCCCTGGAGGTGCAGCTGATGCTCTCGAAGTTCTTGAAAGATTGGGAGTGGAATGGGGAACAGACTCAGAGGCTTTTTCTGAAATAGCTCATGATTATTTCTTTAATGATTTTGAGGAATGGGATCCTGATGCTGTGTGTCAATTGAATTATGTAATTGTTATTGGTGATGGAGAGATGTCTAAAACTGGGACTAACGGTCAATCAGGTAACACTGATGAGAGATTAGAATTGTTAAGACAAAACGGAGTTAAAACATTAATGGTTGCTTATGGAGGGGGAATAAAAGCAAATGGAATGCGGTTATTTAATTCCTTGGCCAGAATAGGCTCTTGTGAAAACGCAGGTGATCCAGATTGTAGACCTACAATTATAGCTAATACTCCACAAGACTTACGAACACAATTGCAAGCAATTATAAGACAAATTATTGCAGAAAAACTCGCCTTTACAGCACCATCAATTACCGCAACCATTCAAGAGGGAGGTTCGTTGTATCAGGCTCAATTTGAGTACGTACAATTCGGTGAATGGCAGGGAAGTATATATAGATCAGAATTGACCTCAGAAAAAGAAGTCATTCAAGGTTTAGACCATACCGGAAATTGGAGTTCAGCTGTTATGTTAAGAGAACAAATTTTAAATGGTGGAGGACCAACTGGCAATGGTAGAAATGTTTGGACAGCGTTACCAAATGTACCTTATTTAAATAATTGGAATAATTGGAACACAGAAGATGCAAACAAAGATGCAATTAATGCATTAATGGGTAGATTAAATTTTGGATTGCTTGATTATCATCATTCAACTTCAGAATGCTCATTAACTAACAGGCCAACAAATCTAGTTCCACCTACAGATAGGGGTCAAGATGGAACCAGTGATGAAATAGAGGGTATCATTAATTTTATAAAAGGTGCTGATTATTTCGATTATGATGGGGATTGTAATATCACTGAAACTAGACCCTGGGTTCAAGGTGACATTTATCATTCACAGTTAATTGAGATTGGTGCTCCAGATGCAAGCACACAATTTAGCGATAATAATCAAGAAGGGTATTTTAGAGCTGTAAATAATTACACAAATTTTAAACTGCAAAATGCTTCAAGAAAAAATATTATATATGCCGGTTCTAATAGCGGTGTATTGCATGCGATTGATGCTGTAACGGGTGAAGAAGAATGGGCATTTGTTCCACCATTTATAGCTGCTAAATTACCAATAACTATTAATCCACTAATGGATGGACAAGGGGCAAATGGCGAGGGAGGTAGTAACGCCATGTTCGGTGTTGATGGATCTCCCGTGGTTCATGATGTTTTGATGAGAGGTTTAAATTCTCAAGGTGAATTAGAAGATGACCCAACTTGGCATACAATCTTATTTATTCCATACGGAAGAGGTGGGTCTGGTTTCTCTGTTTTGGATGTCACTAATCCTATAGTTGAACCATCGAGTGGACCTTTACATATGTTTTCAGTTTATAATGATTATGTAAGTAAGATCGTGTACATTGCTGATGAAGAGGGAAATATAACTGAAAGAGCTTATACATCTAACTCTGTAAATGTAGAAGAGTCTAGAGAAGCTTTACGCGCTGGTATTAATTTAGAAGAAGTTTTAACCGAGGATGGTTTTTTTAATGAACCTCCATCCGAAACAACAACCTTTCAAGATGCAAGAGCGGTTTGTCAAACCAATGATGATGCAATCAGCGGTGAATATGCAGTTGATGGAACTAATACCTGTTATATTGGAAGAACTTTCACCTTCGATAGTATTGTTTTAGATGTGCCTGATGGGCAAGAAATAGATGCCAGCTTAATAGATGTTTCAAAATTAAATGAAGATGGTGATTATGAAAACTTAGGATTTGCAAGCGCAAGAATGATCAATGGATTATTCGAAATAACATTTAATGATGATATAATATATAATCCAGGTGGTAGTGATAATGAAACGAGACAAACTGATAAATTTTTTATTCAAACTTCTTGTAACGCGGCTACAGGAATAGAACCTGAATATGATTATAGTAAAATGGGGGAAACTTGGTCTACACCAAGAATAGTTCGATTACCTTCTGATGTTCCTGGAGAAGAGCTTGATAGATCATATGATAAATATGTTGCAATCATGGGTGCAGGTTTAGCGGCTACTAATCGTTGCGCAGGATCTGCGTTATATTTAGTTGAGCTTGATGATATGGAAAACCCTGCAAAAATTTATGGTGCATTACAAAATCAAGGACCAATTACCATAATAGATACTGATCCAGGTGAGATAAGTATTGGTGGTTCCTCAATAGAAACTCCTAATGGTAGCAATATCAATAATTCTGTGCCGACTGATCCAATTGTTATAACTCCAGACACAGCATTTGGTGTTCCTTGGAGAGGGGCATTGGTTTATATCAATGATTATGAGGGAAAAATAACAAAAATTAATCTAACCGACTCCACAAAGCATAATGCTCAAATGTTTGATCAAACTACTCTTTTTAGATTAAATGCGAATACCGAAAATGCACGATACTCATTTTTTTTCAATGGACGCAGGTATAGGAGTAACAACTAGAGATTTTTGGTTGTTCGGTGGAACAGGAAACTTTAATAAGTTAGCATCTAGGAGCAGAACAATGGACAACATTATTTATGGTATTCGAGATAGAGATTATCCATTTTTTAAACATTTAAATGGAGTTGTAATTCCAAGACAAACAGATCCTACCTTTGTCGAGATGGCTCATTTAGGAGCAAATGCAGCACCTGCAATAGATAATCCTGATGGCTCTCAAACAGCTCAGTGTAAAAATGTTACTGGTGATGCTGATGGAACCGAATGTCCATCCACAGAGGATGCATGGTACATTAAACTTGATCAACAAGATGGATTAGATCCGAATGATCTTTTAACTACAAATACAATGAGAAAAACTTCAGCTCCACCAACGCTCTTTCAAGGTCAGGTGTATTTTCCAATTTATGAGCCACCAGCTGGAACAGGAGAGGAGAGTTGTAGGATTGGAAATGCATTTATATGTGCTTCTGATGATGAATGTGGGACAAATAATTCTCACAAGTTAGTTAAAGGAAGTACAGCTAATGCTGAAGCATGTACGTTTGTTAGAGAAGGTGTTCTGTCGGAACTTGTTGTTTTTGATAACACACTTTTTGCAAACATTGCAGGACCACCTGACATGAAAGATACTTTGTATCAGATAACTGCCATCGCAGGTGAAGTTCTATCAAACTCAGGTGGTTGGCGAGATGTTGGCTTCTAGTTAAAAGTTCTTGTATATCTATTAAGGTGGGTCAAAAATTTTATAATAAAAATATATTATACACATAAATATATTTAATATGGTAATTAGTAT
>CABZEV010000016.1 GCA_902524865.1 uncultured Pelagibacteraceae bacterium
TCATAAATTCATCAAGAGTATCAATATTAATAAATGCTACATTGTTATCGAAATCTGCTAAGCCACTTTCAAACAATGAAACAATAGTAAAAGATTTTTTCTTTGGAATACTGCCAATAATTGTATCTACACCTGATGATGACATTATTGATACATCATCACCGAGCTTAAGATTTAATGTGAAACTTAACTCTTTCCCTAAAGAAATATAGTTACCTGTTAAGTTACTTTTATTCCCAACAAATGTTTTATCTTTTATTATTTTAAGTTTAGGAAAATCTTTTCTTGAATAACCTCTTAAAACAATACCTTTGGAGGTGTCTTTTTTAATAATTATTGCTTCTCCTGAGTTGCTTAATATCATTTCACTCGCGATAAGATTTAGATTAGTATTCTTTAATTTATCAATTTGAATTTGATTTTCATAAGTATCAACAGTTATATGTGCATTAAAACCAAGTATCTTATTTATTAATTCTGATCTAAATCCATTCATTACTGACATAACAATAATTAGGACTGCAACACCTAGGCTTATTCCAATAAATGAAAAGATAGATATTACATTTAAAAAGCCATCTTTTTTTCTAGCTTTTAAAAATCTAAATGTAATTTCTTTTTCTAAAGTTGAAATCAATTGTGAGCTTTTTGTTTATTAATAATCTTAATAATTTCTTTTAAATTAATTTTTTGAGTTTCTTTGTTTATTTCTTTAAATTCAAATAAATCACCTTCAGTTTGTTTTCCAATAATTATTTGATATGGAGCTCCAATTAAATTCATTTTTTTTATTTTTGAGGATAAATTTTCATCAGTATCATCGATAATCGCATCGATATTATTTTGATTTAACTCAAGACTTATTTTGTTTGCTTTATCGAGTGCAGATGTATCATTTTTATTAATCATAGGAATTATTGCAATATCATATGGTGCAACAGAAATTGGCCATTTCATGATTTCATTTTTTTCGTCATATTTTGCCTCTATAATTGCTCCTACTAATCTTGAAACTCCTATTCCATAAGATCCCATTTTAACGTAATCTTTTTTACCCCCAGGTAAATCGACTGCTGCTTCCATTGGTTTGGAATATTTGTCTCCAAAATAAAAAATATGACCAACCTCTATACCTTTCGTTTTCAATCTATTTTTCTCTAAAACTTTTTCATTAAACTCATCTTCTTTAAATTTATCATCAGTAACTGAGTAAAATTTTTCATATTGATTTCTCAATTCAAGTAGGGATTTAACATCAAGTTTTGTTCCTTCAAAATTCAAGTCAAATATTCTTTTATCTGCATAAATTTTACTCTCTCCAGTTTCTGCTAGGATAATAAATTCATGAGAAAGATTTCCACCAATTGGTCCTGTATCGGCTGCCATTGGAATTGCTGTAAGATCTAATCTTTTAAAAGTTTTTAAATAAGATAAGAAAAATTTATTATAAGAAAACAATGCTTCTTCATCTGTAACATCAAAAGAATATGCATCCTTCATGTAGAATTCCCGACATCGCATAATTCCAAATCTTGGTCTGATTTCATCTCTAAATTTCCATTGAATATGATAAAGAAGTTGAGGTAATGATTTATATGATTTTAGAGAAGATCTAAAAATATCAGTTACTAATTCCTCGTTTGTTGGTCCGTAAAGCATTTCTCGATCTTGACGATCTTTTATTCGTAACATTTCCTCACCATAATCCTCATAACGTCCACTCTCTTTCCAAATCTCGCTGGATTGTATTGTGGGCATTAGTATTTCTTGTGCACCTATTTTGTTTTGCTCTTCTCTGACAATTCTTTCAATTTTTTTCATTACTTTAAAACCAAGGGGCAACCAAGAGTATATACCTGCTGAAGATTGTTTTATCATTCCAACTCTTAACATTAGCTGGTGAGACTTTATTTTTGCCTCTGAGGGGTTATTTTTTAAAATAGGAATAAAAGATTTAGAAATATGCATGTTAAATGATTATATTTCTTAAATTTAAATATTCAAATTTCATTAATAAATAAATGGCTATGAATATAATTGTTGTAATTCCAGTGCAATAAATGAATTTTTTTAACATTTTAGGATTTTCTGGTGAACCTGGATCTTCACCATCTACTTTAACTATTTTTTTCCTTTCAACATCTATTGGTAAAATTGCAAAAAAAACAATCCACCAGATAATGATGTAGATTATAGCTAAGCCAGTTAGACTCATTAAATCCTTACTAAATTAATATTAGTATATGGTCTTTTTCCTGTTTTTTCTTTTGTAAATTTTCTACAAGCAATTTTTAGAGCGTCTATTAAATTACTTTCTTGCTGTCTGCTTCCAAGTTTAAAGGATCTTGTTGTTTTTTCAATTTCGTCCTCTAACCCGTAAAGAAATTCATCTTTTTCATAAATGGGTAAACCCCTGAATGTTGTAACAGGATTATTGTGGATATTTCCTTTAGGTGTTATTAATATAGTGACTTCCAAATATCCATTGCTACTTAAATTTTTTCTATCTTTGATTGATTGGGAATCCTCTTCCACACTCACATTTCCATCTAAATACAATCTTCCGCTAGGGGCTTTATCATATACCTCGGGTGCTTCACCAGGGTATAGCTTGACTATATCACCATTTTCAACTTGAACCGGATGAGGTACTTGCATTTCTTTAGCAAAATTTATGTGTTCTATCATGTGTCTGTGCTCTCCATGAACAGGGATTACACATTTTGGTTTAACCCATTGATACATATCTTTAAGATCCTCACGATTTGGATGTCCAGAGACGTGTATAAATTCTGTTTCTTCTGAGATAACCTCAATTCCATCTTTGACTAACTGATTGTGTAATTTATATAGTTTTTTTTCATTTCCTGGAATTATCTTTGATGAGAAGATTACTGCATCACCTTTTTCAATAAAAACATCAGGATGTGTGTAATTTGATATCCTCATCATTGCACCCATTGGTTCACCTTGGCTTCCTGTGCACAAATAAACTATTTTTTCTCTAGCAAAATTTTTAGCTTCTCTTGGATCAATTGGATCAATGGTATTTTGTAAATATCCACATTGTCTTGCTGCCTTATAAATTCTATGCATAGATCTTCCAACTAGTGAAATTTGTCTTCCAGTTTGTTCAGCACAATAAAAGGCCGTCTCCATTCTAGCAACATTTGAAGCAAAAGATGTCACTATTACTTTTTTTTTTAATCGACCCATGATATTTAATAAATTTTTTCTTACATCTAACTCTGAACCTGATCTGCCAGCGCTAAAAACATTTGTTGAGTCACAAATCATTGCTAAAACGCCTTCATCACCTATTTCTTTTAACCTTTTTGCATTTATTTCGTCACCTATTAAGGGATTTGGATCAACCTTCCAGTCACCAGTATGTAAAACAACACCTGCTGGAGTTTTAATTCTTAATCCATTGGGTTCTAAAATAGAATGGGTTAAAGTAATGTACTCGATTTCAAAATCTTCCAATAGCACATTTCCATTTAACTCGACTATCTGTAAATCTTTTGTTATGTCGATGTGTTTTTCTTTAAATTTTTCCTTAATTAATACAGCGGTAAACGGAGTTGCGAAAATCTTACATTTTAATTTTGGCCATAAGTGAGCAATTGCTCCAATATGATCTTCGTGTGCGTGTGTTAATATTATTCCTAATAAATTATCTTTTCTTTCAACAATAAATCCAGGATCTGGATATATAAGATCAATGCCTGGTATTGTGTCATCAGCAAAAGTTACTCCAATATCTACCATTATCCATTTATGATTTCCAGGCTCACCATAGCCAAAAAGATTCATGTTCATTCCAATTTCACCTGAACCTCCTAGTGGACAAAATAATAATTCTTTTTTCATTTATTTAATTAACTTAGCAATTTTAATTAATCCCTTAATTGTGATATCTTTATTTTGTATTACACGAGTCTTTAAAGATTTTCTAAACAAATCAGAGAAACCACCAGTAATTACAAGTTTGAAAGATTTTCTGGTTTCTTTCTTAATCAAATTAATAATATTGTCAATTAGTCCTATATAGCCCCAAAAAAAACCTGAACGGACTGCCGAAATTGTATTGTTGCCAACTATATTTTTTATCTTCTTTAAATCTATTTGGGGTATCAATGAGGCTTTGTCAGACAAAGTATCAAGCGATATTTTAACTCCAGGGGCTATTATGCCACCTCTATAATATTTTTTTTCAACTACATCAAATGTGGTGGCAGTACCAAAATCTAAAATTATAAAATTATCTTTACCATTTTGTAGACTAATTGCATTAGTTAAACGATCTGAACCAGCCTGTTTATAATTAACTTTGATTTTAATTAATGAACTTAAATTAAGATTTTTAATTTCATAACATCTAATTTTATTTTTTTTATGAAAATATTTTTTAATCAAATTAAAAGATTTTGGTACTACACTACAAAAAAGGATTTTCTCTACTTTTTTAATATCTTTAATCAAAAATTTAATTTTTTTGTCCAAATTTTTATTATTGATATTTTTTGAAATTAAACTTGTTCTTTTTAAAATTCTATCTTTTTTGTTGACTAAAAATATCTTTGTATCTGAATTTCCAATATCACCCAAAATATACATATAACTATTTATTTTTTTTATGTTTATAAATCTCTAAATTTTTTTCAAAAATTTTTTTCAATTGTATCTCAATATTTCTTTTTGAAATTTTTTTATTAATTAAATCATTTAAATTAGTAGTTGGATAGTTGCTAATTATAGGGTTTTTTATCAAATTAATTCCAATTCCAAGTATTAAAAATTTTTGATTTTGTTTATTTATTATCTCTTGGAGAATTCCACAAATTTTTTTTCCTTTAATTAATAAATCATTTGGTTTTTTGTATACAATTCTTTTTTTGTAATATTTTGAAATTAGTTTTTTTACTAATATACAATTTAATTTTGTAATTTTAGTTAAATTTAAATCCATATTTTCTAAATTATAGAAAAAACTTACAAACAAATTTCCTTTAAATGAAATCCATTTTCTTCCGTACTGCCCACGTCCATTACTTTGGCTATCAGCAATTATCATTCCATACTTTAAATTGGAACTTTTAACCATTCTTATGGCTGTATCATTCGTACTTCTTAATTTTTTAAATCTTAAAATTCTGAATTTCATTAAATTATGTTAATTCTGGAAACTACCTCTATTAATTGGCTCGGAAATATGAAGTATATCAGAATTAACAATGTAGATGCTGTTAAAGAAAATTTTAACCAAAAACCATGATCAGTATCATATTTTTCTTTTTGCTCATCGAAATACATAATTTTTATCAACCTTAAATAATAAAAAGCTGCAACAACTGTTGATAATAAACCTACGATTGCTAAAAAATACATTGATTGTTCAATGACTGCTTTGAAAACATAAAACTTAGCAAAAAAACCAGCTAAAGGAGGAATCCCAGCTAATGAGAATAAAATTATAAGTAATGATAACGCTAGCATTGGATGATTTTTAGATAAACCTGACAAATCATCTATTTTTTCGTAATAGTTATTGTCTCGTTTCAACATTAACAAGCATGAAAATAATCCTAAGTTCATTAGTATATATATGGTTATATAAATTACCGAACTTTGAATGCCATCATTAGTACCTGCCGCTACACCTGCTAGAGCGTAACCAACATGACCTATGGAGCTATATGCAACAAGTCTTTTCAAATTTGTTTGTCCTATGGCTGCAATAGCACCAAATAGCATTGATGCGATCGATAAAAAAATTAAAATCATTTGCCACTGATCAATCAGATTTAAAAATGGGACATATAAAAATCTAATAAATACTGTCAATGCTGCTATTTTTGGAACCATTGTAAAAAATAATGTCACTGAAGTTGGTGAACCTTCGTAAACATCTGGGGCCCACATATGAAAAGGAACAGCAGAAATTTTAAACGCTAGTCCTACTAAAATAAATACAATACCAAATGTTAAAGCATACTCATTAGAGTTCAATTGATTAGCTATTACATTAAAGTTAGTAGAGCCAGTAAACCCATATATTAAAGAGCAACCATATAGCAACAAACCAGAGGATAAGGCGCTTAAAACAAAATATTTAAGTCCCGCTTCAGAAGATTTGATTTGATCTCTATTGAATGTTGCTAAAACATATAATGCCAATGACTGAAGCTCAAGACCCATATAAAACACAATTAAGTCATTAGAATTAATCATAACCATCATTCCTAATACAGAACTTAAAATTAATATTGGATACTCAATCTTAAAGATTTGAAAAGTTTTAAGATAGTTCGAAGAAATGATTAGGACTAAGAAAGCAGCTAATAAAGTGATTATCTTCATTAAAGAAGATAAATAATCAATAATAATACTATTATTAAATAATTTTGTTTCGTTAATACCAATTGTTTCATTAAAAGTAATAACAGCGGTTACAATCAAAACAGCTAAAGAAATACTCTGAACAAGTCTTGAGCTATTTTTTTTAAAAACACCTAATATTAATAAAAACATTATCGACAAAGATAAAAATATTTCGGGTAATACTAATTGTAAATTTTCCATTATGTTTTACTTGCTAGTTTAAAGTTATATTGATCAATTAAATCTGAGATAGAAACCTCAATTGTATTAATTAAAGGATCTGGATAAAATCCAAAAAATAGAGTTGGTACAGCTAAACAAGATAAAATAAATAACTCAGCTCTATTTAAATCAAACATCTGTTTCAAATCTGTATTTATTAATTTTCCAAAAACTACTCTTTTGTATAACCAAAGCATATATGCAGCACCAATAATTACCCCTAAGCTAGCAATCACAGCTACTAAAAAATTATCTTTAAATGCGCCCATCAAAATTAAAAACTCACCAACAAAACCACTTGTTCCAGGTAGGCCTAGAGCTGCTAAAGTAAATAACATAAACAAAATAGAATATTTTGGAATAATACTCACGATTCCACCATAGGTATTTATTAGTCTTGAATGCATTCTGTCATAAACAACACCTACACATAAAAAAAGTGCTGCGGAAACTAGTCCATGACTGATCATTTGAATAATACTTCCCTCAATACCTTGTTGCTGAATTGTAAAAATACCTAAAGTAACGTAACCCATATGCGCAACTGATGAATAAGCAATTAGCTTTTTCATATCTTCCTGCATTAAAGCTATGAAAGAAGTAAAAATAATTGCGATTACACTAAGTGTGTAAATCAATGGGGTGAAAATTTCTGATGCTGCCGGAAATAATCCAAGAGAAAATCTAATAAAACCATAACCTGCCATTTTTAATAATATAGCTGCTAATAAAACAGATCCTGCTGTTGGTGCTTCAACATGAGCATCTGGTAACCATGTATGAACTGGCCACATAGGAGTTTTAACTGCAAAAGAGCTAAAAAAAGCTAACCATAAAAGATTTTGATACTTTATATCAATTCCAGAATTGTAAAGTTTAACCACATCTGTAGTTCCATTCAGCCAATAAATTGTAATTATAGCTACTAACATTAAAACTGAACCAAGCAAGGTATACAAAAAAAATTTAAATGCTGAATAAACTCGTCTGACACCACCCCAGATACCAATAATCAAAAACATGGGAATTAAACCTGCCTCAAAAAATAAATAAAAAATAACGAGGTCTAAAGAGCAGAATACACCGATCATAAAAGACTCCATGATAAGTACAGCTATCAAAAATTCACTTAGTCTCTCTTTGATTGAATTATTCACAGATATAATGCAAAGCGGTGTTATAAATGTTGTGAGTAAAATAAATAAAATTGAAATACCATCAACACCTACCTTGTAATTTATTAAATCTTTAATCCAAATTCTTTCCTCAACAAATTGAAACTCGGAAGTTGTTGGATCAAATAATATCCATAGATAAATTGATAAAAAAAAATTTACTGCTGAAGTAAATAAAGCAACATATTTTCCAGTAAAATTATTTTTTTTATCACTTTTGGTAAAAAATAAGAATAAAGCTCCAATTGATGGTAATAAAATCAAAGAAGAAAGAATAGGAAAGTTCATTATTTTACAATTAAGAATGTTAATAAAGCAGAAAAACCAAGTAACATTACAAAAGCATATTGATATATGTATCCACTTTGAAATTTATTAGCTTTTACTGAAAATTTTTTGATCATCGACGAAATACCATCTGGACCAAACCCATCGATAATTTTCAAGTCAAAAAACTTCCATAAAAATAAACCTAATTTTTTTGATGGTTCGACAAATAAAACATCATAAAGTTCATCAAAATACCATTTATTTAATAAAAACTCATAAAGCGGTTTATTTATATTAGCTAATCGTTCAGGTAAATTTCTATTTTTAACGAATAAATAATATGCTAGTGGAATAGATAATATTACCAAAGTTGGAGTAAGCAACAAAAACCATAGTGGTGGGTGATCAGTGCTTAATGGTTTTAAAAAAAATAATGAGTCACGCCAAAAATTATTTAGACCTTCATAACTGATAAATAATTCTTTAAATAAAAATCCTGCAAATATTGCACCAATTGATAATAAAATTAGAGGTATCAACATCACGATAGGAGACTCGTGTGTCTCATCTATCTTAATCTCTTTATTATTATACTCACCATGAAAAGTTTTGAAAATTAATCTCCAAGAATAAATTGATGTGAGAAATGCTGTAAAAATACCTATACCAGCAGCATAATAACCTGTTGTATTTCCTCTCAAATACGCAAATTCAATTATTGCATCTTTAGAATAAAAACCTGACAAAAATGGAAACCCTGTTAAAGCTAGTGTTCCTATAATCATTAGTGAATAAGTGTATGGAAGTTTTCTCCACACTCCGCCCATATTATTTATATTTTGTTCATCTTTAAAAGCATGAATAACTGAACCAGATCCTAAAAATAATAATGCTTTAAAAAACGCGTGAGTGAATAAATGAAACATTGCAACATTATATGCTCCCACGCCAGTGGCAAAAAACATGTAACCTAATTGGCTACAAGTAGAATACGCAATTATTTTTTTAATATCATTTTGTACCAGTGCTACTGTTGCAGCAAAGAATGCAGTACTCATACCAACAATTGTAATGATATTCAAAGCTAGATCAGAGTATTCATAAATTGGTGAACACCTCACAACTAGAAAAACTCCTGCTGTTACCATTGTGGCGGCATGAATTAAGGCAGAAACAGGTGTTGGTCCCTCCATAGCGTCTGGTAACCAGGTATGAAGTAAAATTTGTGCTGATTTTCCCATCGCACCAATGAATAAAAGTATGCAAATCAAATCTACAGCATTAAATGTGATACCTAAAAATACCAAATCTTTATCTGTAATGTTTGGAATTTTAGTAAAAACCTCAGAATAATTTACTGTTCCAAATAAATAAAAAATTAAAAAAATTCCTAGAGCAAACCCGAAATCACCCACTCTATTCACTACAAATGCTTTAATTGCAGCTTTGTTTGCTGACTCTTTTTTAAACCAAAATCCTATTAAAAAATACGAACATAAGCCTACACCTTCCCAACCAAAAAATAATTGAATGAAATTATCTGCAGTAACTAACATCAGCATTGCAAATGTAAATAAAGATAAGTAAGCCATAAATCTTGGTTTGTGCGGGTCGTGAGACATATAACCGATTGAATAAATATGAACTAAGGCAGAAACTGAGGTAACAACAACTAACATCACAGCAGATAATGAGTCGATCTTCATTGACCAATTTACTTCAAGCGATCCAGAGCTAATCCATGTCGCTATTATGATGTTCTCTTGATATTGATTAACAACAACCTCATACAAAACGAGGACAGAAAAAATTGCTGAAATAGATACCAATAGGCTAGTAATTATTTCTGAACTTCTATCTCCTATCAATTTTCCAAAAAATCCTGAAATAATTGAAGCAATTAATGGTAATGCTATAATTGAAATTTCCATTTTAACCCTTTAGTTTATCTATCTCCTCTACTCGAATAGTTCCAGAGTTTCTAAAATAAACAACTATGATCGCAAGACCAATTGCAGCCTCAGCTGCAGCAACAGTTAGTATAAAAAGGGTAAACACTTGACCAGAAAGATCTCCTAAATAAATTGAAAAAGATACTAAATTAATATTTACAGCTAATAAGATAAGTTCAATACTCATCAAAATTACAATAATATTTTTTCTATTAAGAAATATACCAATTATTCCAATACTAAAAATGACAGCACCTAAGGTTAAATAATGACCTAAACCTATATCAATCATCTATTTTTACTCCTTTGTTCGACGCAACTTCAAGTACTTCTACACCTTCAGTCCTTTCTCTAGATATTTGTTTTAAATAACTTTGTTTTTTAACACCCTCTCTTTGTCTAAAAGTAAGAACTATTGCACCTATCATAGCAATCAAAAGTATCATCCCACT
Source organism: uncultured Pelagibacteraceae bacterium (assembly GCA_902524865.1). Lineage (GTDB taxonomy): Bacteria > Pseudomonadota > Alphaproteobacteria > Pelagibacterales > Pelagibacteraceae > Pelagibacter. Next base: position 10,456 of record CABZEV010000016.1, read on the forward strand.
AATTTGAAACACATGTATATAATCAGTGTATAAAACCTGACCTAATGAATGAGTGTTACTAACTCCGATTTCTAGTGATGATTTTGCAGAATTAAATAAATCAGGCTTATATTTCCATCCACCTATTACAATAATTAATTCAAAAAAAATTACTACACTGATTAATAATCCTATAGGAATATGTCTTGAGCTATCTTTTGAAACAAACCATTGATTTTTTTGTTGAGCAACATTAAGCATCATTACAACAAACAAAAATAGCACTGCAACTGCCCCAACATAAACTATCAACATAATCATCCCCAAAAATTCGGCACCAATCATTATGAAGAGGCAAGATATACTTATAAAATCAAGAATTAAAAAAAAAACTGAATGAACTGTGTTTTTAGAAACAGTTACCATTATGGCAGAAACAACTGCAATGACAGAAAAAACATAAAAAAATATTGCATGTGCAATCATAAGTTATCTGTATGGATTGTCTGATTTAATATTTGCCGCTAAAACATTTTCCCATCTATCTCCGTTATCTAGGAGCTTTTCTTTTGTATAATAGAGTTCTTCACGAGTTTCAGTTGAAAATTCAAAATTTGGTCCTTGGACAATTGCATCTACAGGACAAGACTCTTCACATAATCCACAATAAATACATTTCATCATATCAATATCATAGCGAGTAGTTTTTCTGCTGCCATCAGCTCTTTCAGCAGATTCAATTGTAATTGCTTGAGCAGGGCAAACAGCTTCACACAATTTACAAGCTATACATCTTTCTTCTCCATTAGGATATCTTCTCAATGCGTGTTCACCTCTATATCTTGGACTAATTTTGCCTTTTTCAAATGGATAATTTATTGTTTTTTTTGATTTGAAAAGTTCCTTTACAGCAATAAAAAGCCCACTAATAAAATCGGTCATTAATATTGTTTTAAAAAATCTTGATATTTTCATTTATATTGTAGGTAGAAGATTAAAGTAAAAAAGATAACTTGCTGTCAAAACAACATAAGTTAAAGATAATGGTAAAAATATTTTCCAACCTAGTCTCATTAGTTGATCATATCTATATCTTGGAACAATCGCTTTGACCAACGCAAAAAGAATAAATAAAAATAAAATTTTGAAAATTAACCAAAGAGCACCAGGTATTAAATTAAAAGGATAAAGATCGATTGGAGATAACCAGCCTCCTAAAAATAAAATTGACCCTAATGCACACATTAACAAAATATTTGCATACTCTCCCAACCAAAACATTGCATACATCATACCAGAATATTCTGTTTGGTAGCCCGCAACTAATTCAGCTTCTGCTTCCGGTAAATCAAAAGGTGGTCTATTTGTTTCAGCTAAAGCTGATATAAAAAAAATTACAAACATTGGAAATAATGGTATTACAAACCACATTTCTTTTTGAGCAACTACAATATCATTCAAGTTTAGAGATCCAACACATAATAAGACATTAATTATAATGATACCAATCGATACTTCATAAGATACCATTTGTGCAGCAGATCTAATTGCTCCTAAAAAAGGATATTTTGAATTCGATGCCCATCCACCCATTATTATCCCATACACACCTAATGATGAGACAGCAAAAATATATAAAATTCCAACATTTATATCTGCTAACACTTGTTCAACTCCAAAAGGAATTACAGCCCATGCTATTAGAGCTAGAGTCATTGTTATTATTGGAGCAAGAATAAAAATTACTTTGTTTGAACTAGCAGGTATTATAATTTCCTTGAAAATATATTTTAAGGCATCTGCTAGGGATTGTAATAAACCAAATGGACCAACAACATTTGGACCTTGTCTTTTTTGAACAAAAGCCCAAACTCTTCGATCTAACCACACGATCATAGCAACTGAAACTAAAACGGGCACTAATAAAAATAAAATTTTGTAACTCTCTTGAAAAATAATATTTAAGTATTCCATGGATTAACCCTCTGTGCCTGTTTTTTTTAAATCAATTTTTGCGTTATTACATTCAAGCATAGTTTTTGATGAACGTGCAATTACATTAGAAAAATAGTAATCTTTATAATCAACTTTTAAAAATTCATCAGCAAAATCACTTTCATTGAATTTATCTTCTAATTCTGTATTTTGCTGATCTTTGTTCATCTTTAAATAGTTAAACATACTACTTTCGAGTTCATCTTTATCATTAAAAAGTTTTCTATTATTCATAACCTCAGCGAGATCATTTATAATTTGCCAGTCCTCTTTTGCGTCACCAGGGGGGTAAGATGCTTTATAAGCTTTTTGTAATTTACCTTCCAAGTTAGTGTAATGTCCAGATTGTTCAGTATAAGCAGCACCTGGTAAAATTATATCTGCAATTTCTGCACCTCTATCTCCATGACTTCCTTGATAGATAATAAATTCATCTTTCTTTTTAAAATCTAAATTATCTTGGCCGAGTAAAAAAATAATTTCAAATTTATTTTCATGAAGTTCATCTAGAATTTTATTACTTTTATCAATGATATCTAAATCTAGATTTCCAATTGTAGCTGCATCCACTGATAATATGTTTATAGGGTTCCAATCATCATTCAATTTATTATTCTTGGACAAAAATTTTTTGGATAAATTAAATAAATAACTTGCTGATTTAGTTTTAAAAAAAGACTCGCCAAATACAATCATTGGTTTTTTTGACTCAATAATTTCTTTTGACAATTCATTATTATTTTCAAATATATCTTTAATGGTTTTTACCCTCCCATTTAAACTTTGATAGTTATAAGTTAGGTCTCCAAGATCATTTAAGGAAATAACTCTGGTATTATTTCTTAAATATGCTTTTCGAATTCTCGCATTAATCATTGTTGCTTCAAATCTAGGATTTGTACCTATCAACAAAATTAAATCTGCTTCTTCAATTCCATTTATCGATGAATTGAATAAATAATTTTCTCTTTTAGAATTGTTGATAAATCTTTTTGTAGATCTAAAATCATATTTTTTCGTGTCAATTGTTCTTTCTAAAAATTCTTTGAAAATAAAACTTGTCTCCATATTTGTTAGATCACCAACAAATCCACAAATTTTATTTTTGTTTGCATTTTCTATTTTTGATTTGATGATTTTATAAACCTCATCCCAAGAGGCTTTTTCAAATTTATTATTGTACTTTATATACGGTGTGTCTAATCTTTGATTTAATAATCCATCACAAGCATATCTTGTTTTATCTGAAATCCACTCTTCATTTATGTCCTCATTTATAACAGGCAAAACTCTTTTCACTTCCCAGTCATAGGTATCAACTCGAATATTTGATCCTACCGCATCCATTACATCAATTGTCTGCGTTTTCTTTAATTCCCATGGTCTTGCCTCAAAAACATAAGGCTTAGATGTTAGAGCTCCTACTGGACAAAGATCGATTACGTTTCCTGATAATTCTGATTGAACTGATTGCTCTAAATATGTAGTAATTTGCATATCCTCACCCCTTCCGATTGCACCTAACTCAGGAACTCCAGCTATCTCGGTTGCAAATCTCACACACCTTGTACAATGAATACATCTTGTCATTTGAGTTTTGATCAGTGGACCCATATTTTTCTCAGGCACTGCTCTTTTGTTTTCTTTAAATCTTGACTTATCTATTCCATAAAACATCGATTGATCTTGAAGATCACATTCCCCACCCTGATCACACACTGGACAATCCAACGGATGATTTGCTAATAAAAACTCCATCACACCTTTTCTTGATTTCTCTATTTTTGGAGTATTAGTTTTTATAACCATTCCATCTGCTGCGGGCATTGCACATGAGGCAATTGGTTTTGGAGATTTTTCCATTTCAACTAAACACATTCTGCAGTTACCAGCTATTGATAATTTTTCGTGATAACAAAATCTTGGTATTTCTGCGCCTGCTTTTTCACAAGCTTGAAGAACAGTTAATCCTTCCTCAACCTCTACTTCAATATCGTTAACTTTTAATTTAAGCATTTTTATCCAATAAGTGTTGATCGACTAAATAAGGAATATTCTTATTTTCTTTTACAATTGGATCAAATTTATTTCTTTTTTTAATTTCATCTTTGAAATGTCTTAATAAACCTTGAACTGGCCAAGAAGAGCCTTCACCAAATGCACAAATCGTATGTCCTTCTATTTGTTTTGTAACATCACCCAACATGTCTATCTCATCTTTGGACGCTTCTCCTTTTGCCATTCTTTCAAGCATTCTCCACATCCAGCCCGAACCTTCTCTACAAGGTGTGCATTGGCCACAACTTTCATGTTTGTAAAATCTCGCTATTCGAGCCATACATTTTATAATGTCTTGATCTTTGTTAATCACGACAACACCAGCGGTTCCTAATCCACTTTTTTCAGCCATTAATGAGTCGAAGTCCATAGTCAAAGTCTCACATTTATCTTTAGGTATTAATGGCATCGATGATCCACCAGGTATAACAGCTTGTAAATTATCCCAGCCACCTATGACACCCCCAGCATGCACTTCAATTAGTTCTTTTAATGGAATGTTCATTTCTTCCTCTACATTACAAGGATTATTAACGTTTCCAGATATACAGAAAATTTTGGTACCCGTATTTTTTTCTCTTCCTAAAGATGCAAACCATTTCCCGCCTCTTCTTAATATAGTTGGTACAACAGCTATAGTTTCCACATTATTAATTATTGTTGGACAACCATAAAGTCCAA
>CABZEV010000017.1 GCA_902524865.1 uncultured Pelagibacteraceae bacterium
TTCTAAAATGAGCAAAAAGGAGCAAGAAAAAATATTTGGTCAAAAAGATAATAAACTTAAAAATGCTTTAAATAGAAAATATACGTCACCTTTTTTGTTTAACGGTGACAAAAATGAACAAAATAAATTATCAAAAATTTTAAGTTCTTATTCATTAACTCTACAAGAAGGGGGGCGTGTTATAAATCTCTGTGATAATATTAATAAAGTAAAATCAATGAATAAAGTAATAAAAATTTTAAAGAAAACAGAGGATAAAATTAAATCAATTGCAGTTGGTGATAATTATAATGACTTAGATATGTTGAAAAATTGTGATGTCCCCTGTTTAGTATTTAACGACAAATTTAAGTTAGATCAGATAAATATAAATAATTTGATATTTTCAAATATGCCTTCTCCTGAAGGCTGGGCTGATGTGATAAAAAAAGCGCTAGTTAAAATAGAAAATAATGTTTAGAATTTTGTATGAGTGAATTTTCTCAAAATGGTGTTATTTCTACACTTCATGACTTTGGAACAAGGTCAACAATTGAAATTGAAAAAGATTTATTAAAATTTTCAAAAGAAAGAAAAATGGAATTAATTTTACCATGTTTGTATTCAGAGTTAGAAGGTTCAGCTTTACCAAACATAGTCGAGGAGATAAGTAAAACCAAATACTTAGATCATATTATTGTTGGTCTTGATAAAGCTAACGAAAAACAGGCAATAAAAGCATGGAAATTTTTTAAAAAACTTAAAACTCCCTTCTCCATTCTTTGGAACGATGGTCCTGAATTAAAAAAACTTGATCAAGAATTAAAAAAAAAAGAATTATCTCCGAATGAATTAGGTAAAGGCCGAAATGTTTGGTACTGCATTGGTATGTCTATTGCTAGAGACACAGCTCGTTCAGTTGCACTTCATGATTGTGATATTAAAACATATGATAGAAGAATGTTGGCTAAACTTTTTTATCCAGTTGTCAATCCACTTTTTAACTTTGAATTTTGTAAAGGTTATTATCCAAGAGTAGCAAATAATAAAATGAATGGTCGAGTTGCAAGATTACTTGTCTTTCCTTTATTAACTGCTTTAGAAAGAACTATTGGTAAAAGTGATTATTTAGAATTTATGAAATCTTTTAAATATCCTTTAGCGGGTGAATTTTCATTTAGGCGAAATGTTTTACCTGAACTCAGAATATCTTCCGACTGGGGTATTGAAGTAGGTATTCTGTCTGAAATGCAAAGAAGTTTTTCCCCACAGAATATTTGCCAGGTTGATTTAGCTGATACATATGATCACAAACATCAAGTTTTATCTATTGATGATGAAACAAAAGGTCTATCTAGAATGTCTATAGATATAATTAAGACTTTTATTAAAAAGTTAGCAACTCAAGGTAATTCATTTAGTAGAGAAAAGTTTAGATCTCTTAAGGCAACTTATTATAGATCCGCTTTAGACCTAATTGATATTTACCGAAGTGATGCTGACATGAATGGACTTCAATTTGATTCCCATACAGAGGAAAAAGCTGTTGAATTATTTGCTGAAAATATAATGAAAGCTGGAGAGTCTTTTATACTAAACCCCATGGATACTCCATTCATACCAACTTGGAGTAGAGTAAAAAGTGCTATTCCAAATTTTTTAAAAAAATTAGAAGAAACAGTAAATGAAGATAATAAAAAATATAGCTAATGTTATCTCCATCTGGTCAGAAGAAAATAGAAACAAAACTTAGAAATATATATCGCTTTTTATACTCCAAAATAGAAATTAAACAATACTCAAAGGAAATAACTCAAATAATTAAAAGATTTAATAAAAAAAATAAAAAAAAGAATAAGTTAATTTCTGAAAAAAATTCAATTGTAATTTGCTATGGTGATAGTGTTTTTAATAGTAAACAAAAATATCAAATAAAAGGTTTGCAAAATTTTTACCAAAAAAAATTAAAAAATTATTTTAATACTGTTCATTTTTTACCATTTTACCCATCAAGTAGTGACAGTGGTTTTGCGGTAAAAGATCATTATAAAATTGATAGTAGAATTGGTACATGGTCAGACATTTCAAATTTTGCAAAAAAAAATGATGTAATGGCTGATATAGTAATTAATCATTCATCTGCTAGAGGTTTGTGGTTTAGAAATTTTTTGAAAGATAAAAAACCTGGTAAAAACTATTTTTTAACAGTCAATACTAAATTTAATACTTCTAAAGTTGTAAGACCTAGAGATCATGAATTACTAAAGAAAATTAATATCTTTAAAAAAACTGAATACCTTTGGAGAACTTTTAGTCCAGATCAGCTAGATTTAAATTTTAAAAATCCAGCAGTTTTATTAAGATTTATTAAGATAATGATAAACCTTGTAAATCATGGTGTTACAATATTTAGATTAGATGCCATTGCCTATCTTTGGAAAGAAAGTGGAACTAAATGTATAAATCTAAAACAAACTCATGAAATTATAAAACTCTTCAGACTGATTTGTAGTTTTTTGAATGTAAAAACAATCTTGGTCACTGAAACAAATTTGCCAGAAAAAGAAAATTTAAGTTATTTTGGAAAAAAAGATGAAGCTAATTGGATTTATAATTTTTCCTTATCTCCTTTACTAATTCATGCATTTTTGTTTGAAAATAGTTCTTATCTTTGTAGATGGAGCAAGAAATTACCTTCGACAAAAATAGGTAATAATTATCTTAACTTTATTGCTTCTCATGATGGTATAGGAATGAGACCAGCAGAAGGAATTCTTAATAAAAAATCAATAAGAGATTTATTAATTAGATTAAAAAAGAATGGTTCAAAATTTTCTTATAGAAAAATTAAAGGTAAATCTAAACAGGTTTATGAGGCAAATATAACTGTTTTCAATGCTTTAAAAAAATCTAATATTGATAAAAAAGGTAAGTTTTATTTTGAGCGATACATTTCAGCTCATGCAATAATGATTTCTTTTGAAGGTGTGCCAGCAGTATATTTTAATTCATTATTTGGTACATCAAACGATGAGGCCAAATATATAATAACTGGGAATAATCGAGACGTGAACCGATACCGATGGAACCAGAAACACATTTTAAATCACCTTAAAAACTCAAAATCTAAACAGAGTATTTTTTACAAAAGTTTAACAAATCTCTTAAGCATTAGAACGAAACAAAAAGCATTTCACCCAAATGCTTCGAGAACAACCCTCAATATGGGTTCAAAAATATTTTGTTTTCAGAGAAAAAGTATTGATAAAAAACAATCAATAATATGTCTAACTAATTTGTCCTCAAAAGCTCAATATATACGACTTAATAAAAAATTTAGAAGTTGGAAAAATTTAATTAATCAAGAACTTTATATTTTACCTAATAACAGATTAAAGCTTGAACCATTTCAAACTGTTTGGCTATCTAATTAAATAATGCTTTTTTTAAAAATTTTTGATCAAGTTCGCAGTCTAAATAACCTCTTTTTACAACATTGAGATATCTTTCTGTGGGAAATCTGAAGGGTGTTTTTTTTACCATTGTATATGTCATTACTTTTTTTCTATAATGATAAAAATAAAACTTTTTGTATAATATTGGAAAGTCTTCATAAACATCTAACTTTTTTTCATCACTTTTGGATATTTCAAATAATCCACCTGGTACAATTGAATTTTGTTTTGGTTCAATATCAGCAGCTCGGTATTTACTTCTAAAAGTTAACCGAAAATCTTTTAAATTAATTTTTTTAAGAAAAATACTATCTTTGCATCTCCTTTTCATTTGAAAGTGATGAAGGTTACTACCATAAGCAAAGTAGAGCATTTATCGATCCACAATTTCTATATTTTTTTCTTTTACAAATTCTAAAACTTGAGAAATGCAATTATTAATTCGAGATTGATTTTCTGATCGTAAAACTATCGATACACCTAATTTACCTGCATGAAAAAAAGGATAGCTTCCTATCTCTACATCTTTATTATGATCTTGAACTTTTGATAAAGAGTTGGCAATTTCACTTTCTATAGTTCTTAAACTAATTGTGTGGCTTAATATTGGATCACCACCTATGATTTTTTGTTTCAAACCTCCCAGCATTGATTTTAAAATTGATGGAACCCCTGGTAAACAAAATACATTCTCAACACTAAATCCAGGTGCACCACTTGTAGGATTTAAAATTAATTCTGCATTATGTGGCATCCAAACCATTTTTTGTCTTCCTTCATTAAATTCACCCGATTTGTAATAACTCTCTAATATTTTATAGGCTTCCTGATGTATTTCGTATTTTAATCCAAAAGCTTCAGAAACTGACTCAGCTGTAATATCATCATGTGTTGGACCAATACCACCAGTTGTAAATACATAGTCATTATTTTTTCTTAAAATATTTAAAGTTTCAATTATAATTTTTTTTATATCAGGTATAACTCTTACTTCGTTTACTTGGACTCCTAGTGAATTTAACCAAACAGCTAAAGTGCTAGTATTCGTGTCTTGTGTTCTGCCAGAAAGAATTTCGTTTCCAATAATTAATATAGCAGCATTAACTTTTGTAATTTTTGACATATTATCTATAATTTGAATATGGAATTTACCAAGTCTTTAATAAAAGGCAAATTAATCAAAAGATATAAACGTTTTTTTGTAGATGTAAAAATAAATAAAGAGGTTGTCACAGCCCATTGCCCAAATACAGGCTCAATGAAAGGTCTACTTGATGAGGGAAATGAAGTTTTCTTACTAGAAAATGATAATCCAAAAAGAAAACTAAAATATGGTTTAGAGTTGATTAAAGCCAGAGATAATTTGGTTGGTGTAAATACTCACATGGCGAACAAAATTGTTGAACACGGTTTAAGTGCCAATTTAATTAATGAATTAAAAAACAATGATAAAATTAAATCAGAGGTCTTTTTTAATAAAGAAACTAGATTTGATTTTTTTGTAGAGAAAAAAAAGCAAAAAATCTTCATCGAGGTTAAAAATGTAACTCTTTTTAGAGAGAAAAAAACTGCTGAATTTCCTGATGCAATTACTACAAGAGGTTCAAAACATCTTCTTGCCCTTATTGATGCCATAAAAAAAGGTTATAGATCATATTTGATCTTTTTAGTTCAAATACAAAATATGGATAATTTTAAAATTGCGAAAGATATTGATGAGGAATATTATAAAAACTATCTTATCGCAAAAAAAGCTGGTGTTAATTTTCTTGCTTATAGATGCAAACTAAATTCAAAAGAAATAATAATAGAGAAAAAAATTAAAATTATTAATGAATAGTTATTCAGAAAAATTCGAAAAAATGAGAATTGCGGGAAAACTTGCGGCTCGAACATTAGACATGCTTACTGAAAATATAAAGGAAGGTATTTCAACTGCACGAATTGATAAACTTGGTTACGAGTTTATTAGAGACAACGGAGGTCACTCTGCCCCACTTTATTACAGAGGCTTTACTAGATCATTATGTACATCATTAAATCATGTTGTTTGCCATGGAATTCCCTCTGAAGAGAGAATTTTGGAAGAAGGTGATGCGGTCAATGTGGATGTCACGGCAATCATCAATGAACACTACGGAGATACAAGTAGGATGTTTTGTATAGGTAAAACTTCTGTCAAATTAAACAATCTTATAGATGCCGCGCACGAGTCTTTGATAAGGGCCATACAAATTTTAAAACCTGGAAAAAAACTTGGAGATATTGGTCATGAAATTCAAACATATGTAGAGGAAAAAGGTTTTTCAGTTGTCAGAGATTTTTGCGGGCATGGTATAGGTACAACTTTTCATGAATCACCAAATATTTTACATTACGGAACTAAAAATACAGGAATGGAATTAAAACCAGGAATGACATTTACAATTGAACCTATGATTAATGCAGGTAAATTTGCTACAAAAATGCTTAATGATGGTTGGACAGCAGTTACAAAAGACAAATCTTTGTCTGCACAATTTGAACATACAGTTGGGATTACAGAAAATGGTTATGAAATTTTTACAGAATCTGCTAAAGGTTATTCAAAGCCTCCGTATTTATAATTAATGATTAAAAGATATTCGAGAAAAGAACTTACTGATATTTGGTCAGAAGAAAATAAATACAAAATTTGGTTGGATGTAGAGATAGCTGCAGCGCAAGCTATGGAAAAATTAAATCAAATCCCGAAAGGGGTTTCTTTAATTGTTAGAAAAAAAACAAGAATTAATGTTAAAAGAATTCATCAAATTGAGTCACAAGTTAAACATGATGTCATAGCTTTTTTAACTTCTGTTACTGAGAAAGCTGGAATTAAAGCAAGATACCTTCATCAAGGAATGACCTCATCAGACGTTGTAGATACAAGTTTTAATATTCAGTTGGTTCAATCAGGAAAAATTATCCTCAAAGACCTTGACCAAATTTTAAAAGTTTTAAAAAGACAAGCAAATAGATATAAATTTACACCATGCATGGGAAGAAGTCATGGCATACATGCTGAACCTATTACCTTCGGTTTAAAACTTACATCTTTTTATGCAGAATTTAAAAGAAATAGAAAAAGATTAGTCGATGCAATAGATGAGATCTCAACATGTGCTATTTCAGGTGCAGTTGGAACTTTTGCGAACATAAATCCAAATGTAGAAAAGCATGTTGCTAAAAAACTTGGCTTAAAAGTTGAACCGATTTCAACACAAGTTATTCCAAGAGATAGACATGCTTTTTATTTCTCAGTTCTTGGAATTATTGCGGGTTCTGTAGAAAGAGTAGCGACAGAGATTAGACATTTGCAAAGAACTGAAGTTTACGAACTACAAGAATTTTTTTCAAAAAAACAAAAAGGTTCATCTGCTATGCCACATAAAAAAAATCCTATTTTAAGTGAAAATTTGACAGGTCTTTCAAGAATGGTTCGAAGTACAGTAATTCCTGCACTTGAAAATATAGCCTTATGGCACGAAAGAGATATTTCACATTCAAGTGTAGAGAGAAGCATTGGCCCAGATGCTAATATAACTATTGATTTTGCTTTAGTAAGATTAACAAATATTTTAGATAATATGATTGTTTATCCAAAAAAAATGTTAGAGAATTTAAATATAACTAAAGGCTTAATTTTTTCACAAGAGTTGATGCTTGAACTTACAAAAACTGGATTAACAAGAGAAAAATCTTATAGAATGGTCCAAAATTTCTCTAAAAAGTGTTTTGCTGAAAATTTAAATTTATTTGATGTTGTACAATCTGATAAGTATATAATGAGTAAAATTTCTACAAAGAAATTAAAATCAATATTTAGTTATTCAAAACACATGAAAAATGTCAATTTTATTTTTAGAAGAGTTATCAAATAATGAAAAAAGGAAAAAAATTATACGAGGGAAAAGCTAAAATAATTTATGCAACTTCTGATAAAAATCTAGTCATTCAATATTTTAAGGATGATGCAACAGCATTTAATAATCAAAAAAAAAGCACTATTGAGGGCAAAGGTGTCCTAAATAATAGAATTTCAGAACATATACTCTCAAACTTAAATCAAATTGGAATTAAAAATCATTTAATAAAAAGACTAAATATGAGAGAACAACTTGTAAAACTTGTAAATATAATTCCTATTGAGTTCATTGTAAGAAATATTGCAACTGGATCTTTAACAAAAAGATTAGGTATCGAAGATGGAACTATACTTGACTATCCATTAATAGAGTATTGTCTAAAAGATGATAAATTGGGTGATCCAAATATAAGTAGAGAACACATTCTGGCATTTAATTGGCTTAATTCTATTCAGCTTGATTTGATAGATGAAAATTTAAAACGTTTGAATGATTTTTTGTTAGGTTTATTTCGTGGGGTTGGAATTAAACTAGTTGATTTTAAAGTAGAGTTTGGCTTTACTCATGAAAGCGGAAAAAATAATATTATTTTAGCAGATGAAATTAGCCCTGATACTTGTAGATTGTGGGACTCAATTACTGATAAAAAACTTGATAAAGATAGGTTTAGAAAAGATTTGGGAGATTTGATACCAGCTTATACTGAGGTTGCAAAACGACTTGGTATTCTTCATGAACAATCAAATTTATCCGCTGTTAATGTAACAAAACTCTCCTCTATAAAAAAAAAGAGTAAATGAAAGTTTCCGCAATAATAACATTAAAAAAGGATGTTTTAGATCCTCAAGGTAAAGTCATCCATCAAGCATTGGATGGGATGGGTTTTGAAAATATAAATGAAGTCAGACAAGGTAAATATTTTGAAATAGATGTTGATGAAAATGATCCAAGCAAAGCAAAAGCTGTTGTAGAGGAAATGTGTAAAAAGCTTTTAGCTAATCTTGTAATTGAAAACTTTAAAATTATTGAAACACAATAATTGATGAAGTCATCTGTAATAACTTTTCCTGGCTCAAATTGCGATAGAGACATAGATGTTGCACTTAAGAAATTTGGTTTTAATAACAAAATGGTTTGGCATGGTGATATTGAACTCCCCAAAAGTGATTTAGTTGTGCTTCCAGGTGGTTTTTCGTATGGGGATTACTTACGATGTGGAAGTATGGCGTCAAAGTCTAAGATAATGCAATCAGTAATAAATTTTGCAAAATCTGGAGGATTGGTCATGGGAATTTGTAATGGATTTCAAATATTGGTTGAAACAGGTTTAGTGCCAGGAGTTTTATTGAGGAATAAATATTTAGAATTTATATGTAAAAATGTCTTCGTGAAATTGGATAACAAAGAAAATGCATATTTTAAAAATCTTAATAAAGATGTTTTAGAATTACATATTGCTCATAATGAAGGAAATTATTTTTGTACAAAAGATCAATTGAAAGAAATTAATGATAATAATCAAATAGCAATTTATTATTGTAATATTGAAGGCAAAATAGAAGATCAATATAATCCAAACGGTTCAATTAAAAATATTGCAGGCATTTTTAATAAAGAAAAAAATGTTTTAGGAATGATGCCTCATCCAGAAAGAATGATAGATCAAAGTTTATCAGGGGAAGATGGTTCAATTTTTTTCAAAAACCTTCTTAATAATATTAAATGATAGAAGTTAGTGAACAAATTGCTATAGATCATGGTCTCAAGTCTGATGAGTATAAAAAAATTTGTAAGCTACTAAAGAGAACTCCAAATATTACTGAACTTGGAATTTTTTCAGCGATGTGGAATGAACATTGTTCGTATAAATCGTCACGACTTCACCTTAAAAAACTACCAACCAAAGGAAAAAAAGTAATTCAAGGACCAGGAGAAAATGCAGGTGTTATCGATATTGAAGATGGTGATGCAATCGTTTTTAAGATTGAAAGTCATAATCATCCATCATTTATTGAACCGTATCAAGGGGCTGCAACTGGCGTTGGGGGAATCATGAGAGATGTATTTACAATGGGAGCAAGACCAATAGCCAATTTGAATTCGATACATTTTGGATCTCCGCAACATAAAAAAACAAAAAATCTCTTACGAGGAGTTGTACATGGTATTGGTGGCTACGGAAATTGTATGGGTGTGCCAACTATAGCTGGACAAACTTCCTTTGATAGTTCTTACAATGGAAATATTTTGGTCAACGCAATGACACTAGGTCTGGTTAAAAAAAATAAAATTTTTTACTCTAAGGCTACAGGCTTAAATAAACCTGTGATTTATGTGGGATCCAAGACTGGTAGAGATGGAATTCATGGTGCAAGTATGGCATCAGCTAGTTTTGATGAAAAGATTGAAGAAAAAAAACCAACTGTGCAAGTTGGTGACCCTTTTACAGAAAAGCTTCTACTTGAGGCATGTTTAGAATTAATGGCTGGTGACTCAATTATTGCTATCCAAGACATGGGAGCTGCTGGTCTTACTTCCTCGAGTATTGAAATGGCATCTAAAGGAAATTTAGGCATTGAAATTGATTTAAACAGAGTTCCTTGCAGAGAAACTAAAATGACCCCGTATGAAATCATGTTATCTGAAAGCCAAGAGCGTATGTTGATAGTATTAGAAAATGGTAAAGAGGAAACTGCTAAAAAAATATTTGATAAATGGAATTTAGACTTTGCAGTTATCGGAAAAACAACCAACTCAAAAAACATCGAATTATTTTTTAATCAAGAACAAGTAGCAAAAATACCTGTTAATATTCTTGTTGAAAATTCTCCAATGTATGATCGTAAATGGAAAAAATCAAAATTACCCAAAAAAAATAAAATTAAAAATGAAGTTCTGAATAAATTAAAGATAAAAGATGTTCTTAAAAAGATTTTATCTAATCAGAATATATGTAGCAAGGAATGGATTTGGCAACAATATGATCATACAGTTATGGGGGATACTATTCAAAAACCAGGTGGAGACTCTGGGGTTGTAAGAGTACATGGAACAAATAAAGCTGTGGCAGCATCAGTGGACTCCTCAGCAGTATATTGTTGGGCTCATCCATTAACAGGAGGTAAACAAGTAGTAGCAGAAAGTTGGAGAAATTTGATTTCAGTTGGAGCAACTCCAATCGCAATTACGAATTGTTTAAATTTTGGAAGTCCTGAAAAAGAGGACAATATGGGTGAGTTTGTTGAATGTGTTCAAGGTATAGGTGAAGCAAGTAAATATTTAAATTTCCCAGTGGTATCTGGCAATGTATCTTTTTACAATCAAACTAAAGAAGTTGGGATTAAACCAACTCCATCAATTGGTGGTGTGGGTCTCATTAAAGATTGCAAAAACATGATTTCGATGGATTTAAAAGAGGTGGATAATTTAGTTTTAATTATTGGTAAAACTGAAGGGCATATTGACCAAAGTTTATTTGCCAGAACAATTTTAGATGAAAAAAATGGACCTCCCCCAGAGGTAAATCTTTTTAATGAAAAAAATAATGGAGAGTCAATTTTAAATTTAATTGATAAAGGATACGTGAAAAGTGCTCATGATATATCTTTAGGAGGTCTATTGGTTGCTATAAGTCAAATGTGCATTAAAGGTAATAAGGGAATTAAGATAAATAAGTTAAAGAATTTAATTAATGAAATTGAGTATTTTTTTGCAGAAGATCAAGGTAGATATTTAATAGAGGTGAATAAAAAAGATTTAAAAGAAGTTACAAAAATTTTAAACAAAAACTCAGTACATCATGAGGAATTAGGTATTATCACACAAAACGATATGATTATTAATGAAAAGACAAAAGTTACAATTGACGAATTGAGGTCTTATTATACAAATTGGTTATCAAAGTATATGAGTTAAAAAATGGCAATGGATTTAAAAGAAATCGAAAAATATATCAAAGAGGCAATGCCAGATGCTGTAATAGATATTCAAGATCTGGCTGGAGATGGTAATCATTATTCAGCGACTATAACCTCTTCTCAATTTGCAGGTAAAAGTAAAATTGAACAACATAAAATGGTTTATAATTCATTAAAAGGTAAGATGGGAAATGAACTACACGCTTTAGCAATTAAAACAAAGGAACAATAATGGATAACCAAACAAAAAGTTTAATTCAAAATCATATTGATACAAATGATGTATGCCTTTTTATGAAAGGTACGCCAGATCAACCACAGTGTGGTTTTTCAATGACTGTTTCAAATATACTTAAAATGTTAGAAGTAAATTTTAAGGGTGTAAATGTATTAGAAGATCAATCTTTGAGAGATGGAATTAAAGTCTTTAGTGATTGGCCAACAATCCCTCAACTTTATATCAAGAAAGAATTTATAGGTGGATGTGATATCATCAAAGAAATGTATGAAAGTGGAGAATTAAAAAAGGTATTTGATGATAAAGATATTAACTATAAAAAATAGTTATTATCTAGAGTAATATTCAATTACTAAATTTGGTTCCATAACAATTGGGTATGGTACTTCCTCGAATTTTGGAATTCTAACAAACTTAAATTTTTTATTTTTTTCATCCATCTGAATATATTCTGGAGCTTCTCTTTCTTTGCTGGCTAATGCAATATCTATTATTGCAAGCTGTTTAGATTTATCTCTAATTTCTATAGTGTCCTCTTCTTTAACAGAATAACTAGATATGTTTACTTTTTTTCCATTAACTTTCACATGTCCATGGTTGATTAATTGCCTTGCAGAAAAAATTGTAGTAGCAAACTTTGCTCTATATATCACTGCATCCAATCTTCTTTCTAATAAACCAATTAGGTTTTCACTGGTATCACCTTTAAGCATGCTGGCTTTTTTATAAATATTTCTAAATTGTCTCTCATTAATATTTCCATAATAAGCTTTTAATTTTTGTTTAGCTTGTAATTGAATTCCGTAATCAGAAGGTTTTGATGTTTTCGTTTGACCATGTTGTCCTGGTCCATAGGCTCTTGTATTAAATGGACTTTTAGGTCTTCCCCAAAGATTTACTTTTAATCTTCTATCAACTTTATGTTTAGAGTTTAATCTTTTTGTCATTTAATAGAGGGCTTTATAAACTTACTCATTATTTTGTCAATCAACGTTTTTTACCCAAACTTGCAAATACACCAGATAATATACGTATTTCTTTATCAGATAAGTCCATTTTGTAAAAAATATTTCTAAAGTTTTCTAACATTTTTGGCCTCTTCTCTTTAGGTCTAAAAAAATTTATTTCATCTAAATTTTTAACGCATAGACTTAACATTGATTGAATTTCTTTTTTGCTTGCTGATTTTACCTTTTTTGATTTTTTAAATGGAATATTTTTTAATTTGATAAAACTAGCTACATATTGTGCAATTATGATCAAGCTATGAGATAAATTTAAAGACTTGAAATCAGGATTAGTAGGTATTTGTAAAGTGTAATTTGCATAACTCACCTCATCATTTGATAAACCTGATGCCTCTGACCCAAATAAAAACCCAACTCTCTTATTAAAATTAATTTTTTTTATATCTTCTAAATTAATATGTTTTATATTCTTATTTCTAAATCTTGCTGAAGTGGCAATTAAAATGTCAATCTTTCCTAAAGCTTTTTCTAAATTATCGTATTTTTTACTTTGATTAATGATGTCTTTTGCACCGACTGATGTGGCTAAAATTTTATCATTTGGAAAAATAGGTTTTGGATTGATTAAAACTAATTTTTTAAAATTAAAATTCTTTATTGCTCTAGCACATGCACCAATGTTTTCTGATAATTGAGGTTTATGTAAAATAAATGAGATATTATTTTTACTCATCTATTTACTAGCTGGAGCATTATCCTTAAATAATTTGTAATCTAAGCTATCAATTAATGCTTTGAAGGAAGCATCGATAATGTTTGTCGATACACCAATAGTAAACCAATTCTTTCCTTTTGAGTCTGTGCTTTCAATAGACACTCTAGTTACAGCCTCTGTTCCTGTATTTAAAATTCTTACTTTATAATCAACAAGTTTTAAATCTTTAAGATATTTTGAATATTTTGCTAGTCTATCAACATTCTGTCTAATAGCATTATCTAATGCATTTACCGGTCCATTCCCTTCTCCTTCACACATAATTTTTTCACCATCAACCTCTAATTGAGCTTTTGCAGAAGAGACTATTTCTCCAGACTTATTTTTTTTAACTGAAACATCATATTCATTAATTGAAATATACCTTGGTATTTCTCCAATAATTCTTCTAGCTAGTAATTCAAAAGAGGCGTCAGCCCCGTCATAACTATAACCAATAAATTCTCGATCTTTGACTTCATCTAATAACTTTTTTATTTTTGGATCACTTTCCTCAATATTAATTTTGATACTCTTTAATCTAGATATAATATTTGATTTTCCAGATTGGTCTGAAACAACAATATTCCTTGTATTACCAACTTCTTCTGGATTAATGTGTTCATAAGTTTTTGGATCTTTTTGCACGGCAGATACATGTAATCCTCCTTTATGTGAAAATGCTGCAGCACCAACATAAGGTAAATGCTGATTAGGTTTTCTGTTTAAAATTTCATCTAATAATCTTGAACATTCGGTCAAATTTTTAATATTTTCTGATTTGATACTGATTTCGAACTGAGATGAAAAATCTTTTTTTAAAAAAAATGTTGGGATTAACGACATTAAATTTGCATTACCACATCTTTCACCTAAACCATTGATTGTTCCTTGAATTTGTCTAACACCAGATAATACTGCGGCTATTGAATTGGCAACAGCATTGCCAGTATCATTATGTGCGTGTATCCCAAGATTTTTTCCTGGAATTACTTTTGAAACCTCATTTACTATTTGTGAGACCTCATAGGGAAGTGTTCCTCCATTCGTGTCACATAAAATAATCCATCTTGCACCTTGATTATATGCAGCCTTTATACAAGACATGGCATATTTTGGATTTGCTTTATAACCATCAAAAAAATGCTCTGCATCAAACATGAATTCTTTTTTTGCTTTTACAAAATGTTTGGCACTTTCAGAAATATTATCTAAATTTTCCTCATTTGTTATTCCTAAAGCAACATCGACATGAAAATCCCAGGACTTTCCTACCAAACAAACAGCAGAAGTGTTTGAATTCATGAGTGCTGATAAACCAGTATCGTTTTCTGCACTTCTTCCTGATCTTTTAGTCATACCAAAAGATGTTAACTTTGAGTTTTTAAAATTATGTTTCTTTTGAAAAAATTCTGTATCTGTTGGATTAGCCCCAGGCCATCCTGCCTCAATATAATCAACACCTAAATTATCTAAAGCTAAGGCAATTTTTTCTTTATCCTCCATAGAAAAATCAACACCCTGTGTTTGAGCTCCATCTCTAAGAGTTGTATCAAATATGTATAATCTTTCTTTGCTCATTTAATTTTCCAAATTGTTTTACCATCTTTATCTTCTATTAAAACACCTTTGCTTAGTAACTCATTTCTAATTTTATCAGCCAATTCGTAATTTTTTTTTTCTCTTGCTTTTTTTCTTTCTTCAATTTTATTTAAAATATCTTTCTCAGAAAGTTTTAGATTTTGCTTTTTGAAAGTTTTCCATTCCTCCTTAGATTGATTTAAAAGACCAATAAACTTACATGCTGTCGTAAATAATTCTTTTTCTTCTTT
>CABZEV010000018.1 GCA_902524865.1 uncultured Pelagibacteraceae bacterium
TTAAAGAAAAGAATAACGTAACTTTAATTTGTCTTGATGGTGTAACTGATCCAAGAAATATAGGATCTTTGATAAGAAGTGCTGCCTCTTTTGATATAGATGGAATAATTATTAAAGAAAGAAACTTTCCTAGCGAAAGTAAACTTATGTATAAAGCGGCAAGTGGTGCTATTGAATATATTAATATTTTTGAAGTTTCTAATATCAATTCAACACTGAAAAATCTTAAAGAAAAAAATTTTTGGGTATATGGTTTCGATGGTAATGGAAAAAAAGACTTCACTGATATCGAGTGGAAAGGAAATAATATATTATTATTTGGATCTGAAGGGTCAGGAATGCATAAACACACATCTAAATATGCAGATTTTTTAGTTAAGATTAAGATAAATGAAAAAATTGAAAGCCTAAACGTATCAAATAGTGCAGCAATTGTATTTCATCATTTAAGTTATCTAAAAAAAAGAGTTGATTAATTAATAAATAATTAATAGTTATTGCGCATGCCCTTGTAGCTCAGCTGGTAGAGCAATTGATTTGTAATCAATAGGTCCGCGGTTCGAATCCGTGCGGGGGCACCATCAAGAAGTTTCTTTTCTTAACTGTTCTATTTTAATTTTCTTCTGTAAACTTTTGTTTCTATCGTAGAGAAGATTAAATTTTATTTTTTGATTAGTTTTTACCATAATATTTTTTGCATTTCTCACCTCAATATTATCAGCAACCGCTGAAATTGGTCTTTTTTTAGAATTCAGGTTCTTAATATTTATTTTGGATTTATCACTTACAATTTTTCCCCTCCATCTTCTTGGTCTAAATGGACTTATTGGAGATATTGATAATCTTTTTGAATTTAAACTCAGTATAGGTCCGTGAACTGATAAATTATATGCAGTACTTCCAGCGGGGGTGGAAACCAGTACACCATCAGAAACAAGTTTTTTTATAACTTGTTTAGATCCATGATAGATAGATAACGATGCAGCTTGCCTACTTTGCCTCAAAATTGAAACTTCATTTATAGCTATATGTTTTTTAGTTTGATTTTTGTTATTTTTAACTGTCATCTCTAGTGGAGAGATGGTTATCATTCTTGCTTTATTTAAATTACTTATGATATTATTTGATGAAAATTTATTCATCAAAAATCCATAACTTCCAGAATTTACACCATAAAAAAACTTTTTTGATTTTTTATTCTTTTTAAGTGTTTGTAGCATATAACCATCACCACCAATAACAACTATAATATTTGATCTTCTAACTTTATTTTGATTAATTTTTTTTTGGATTATCGATTTAATTTTTAAAGATCTTTGATTTTTATCAGATATGATTTGAACTCTATTCATTTATGGTGCCCTCGGCCAGACTCGAACTGGCACTCCGCAAGCGGCAAGGATTTTAAGTCCTTTGTGTCTACCAATTTCACCACGAGGGCATTAATGAATTTCATGAGTGTTTATGCCAATATTTATAATTGAACAAGATGAATAAGTAAATTTTTTTTATTTTATCTCCCCAGGTTCTAGTCTAGTTCTAGTTATCCCATATTATCCTATAGAGTTTTGGTTAAATTTACTAAAATGTATTTACAATTTCTAGGGTTGCACCATATTCAGGTATTTGACTCATCAAGCTATAATTCGAACTCATTCTGACATCAAAACCATTTAAATCTTTCTTATAACTTAAAGATGCTTTGTCATTATCTAAAGTCATAGCATATTCAACATCGTCTGTTGGTATGTAACCAAATCCTAAATATAAAGTATCGCTATGAGCATTATCACTTTGATTTCTCTCATAAATAGTCATTATAGAAAAACCGTTATCGGTTACCAAATCAAATCCAATGTTTGCTCTTAAATTTTTAGAATCTTGATCAATTGATTTTGTATATTCTGTAGTTTCCGAGAGATAACGATAAGTAGCGTCTGAAGATGGACTAAAATCTACTCCAAGTTCTAATCCACCATTTGGTTTAAACGTGAAAGAATTATAATCTAAAATATCACTTATGGTAAAACCAGCAGATATCATTCCAGTTTCAATTGTTTGAGCTTTGTAAACTAAAGCTGCAGGACCTTTTTCTCTATAATTGGATAATTCTGTATAGCTTAAATCAATTCTTAAATTAGGAGTAATATTAAAATCTTCTTTTTTATATGTTGTTAAGTAGTTAAGTGAACCAAATATTTGTGCACCATCTCTCTCTCCTGTTCTGGTACTTCCTCCCCCTTTCCTAACATGATCAGTCTTTAAAGTGCTCACTCCAAGAATACCTTCAGTAAATTTTTCATCATCATGAGGAAAAGTTCCATAAACAGATAAACTAAAAGACTCAGTATCTAAATTAGTCCCAGATTTGCCTACATCAACATCATCATTACCAATTCTAAGAGCATAACCATATAATCTATTTTTGCTTATCTTTTTATCCATGCCAAGTGTAATACCTTTGGTATTAATTTTCTTTGATGATGAAGTAGATGTATCTCCAGTTCTACCAATACTTACGCTACCCTCACTCCAAAATGACCAATCATCTGATAATTTGTCTAGAACTTCATTTGTTTTATTTGATATAGGAATAATGTTAGAAAGCGATGCCACCATTGAATTAGAAAAGTTTAATCTAATATTTTGGTTACTTAATTTATCATTATTTCTATGTCTTCTTAACCAATACATACGATTTAATACTGGAGTGCTTGCGTGGATAGCAATTTGTTTTGCTGTTGCGGTTTGAGACTCAATTGAGCTTAAAATATCTTTACCCCCATCGGAAGTAGTTATTGGATCATCACAAGCACCATCGATTATGCTCCAATTACAACTTAGGTTAAATTCATGAACTTTATTATTAACAAGATCATCGGGATCATCATCAATGATAAACATTTTACTTCCATCATTACTAAACACAACTTCTCTTGAACTTACACTAACAGAACTTACAGTATAGGTGCCTTCAAGTGATAAAGTAGAAACATCATAAGGTGTAGTTAATTTAAACTGATACATCAAATCTTGTGCATCAGCCATTGTTGTAATGGTATACATTTTAGTACCATCGTAATTAAAAGTAACTCCATCTATGTGACTTTGAAAAGAAATTAGGTCTTCAGTATTAAGATGAGTAACTGTGGAGCTAAGATCAAATCCTGTGCTTAGTGAATATTCATGAATACGCACTTGTTTATTATTTCCTACACCAGCAATAACCATTCTGGTACCATCATTATTAAATGCAATTGAATTTGCTCTTTGTTCTTGACCAGAGATAGAATATTGGCCATCAAGTGTAGCAGTTGAAACATCAAATGCAGTGCTTAGTGAGTAGTAATCTACTTTCTTTCTACCTGCATGGTTAACAATAAACATTTTTGTTCCATCGTTATTGAACACTACTTGTGTTGCTTGTGTATCAGCTGGACCTCCATCTATAAATACTATTTTAGTATTATTTACGGTTGCCGTTGAAATGTCATATGGGGTAGTTAATATATGTTCGATAACTGCATCCGATGTTCCCGTAGCTGATACAGTATACATTTTTGTACCATCATTATTAAAGTTAAGTCCTAAATAAAATTGGTCATCAATTAATTTACTTTGCACAAAGGTTGGCTCCGCTATAGCTTTAGAAAAAAATAAAGTTAAAAAAAATACAATGTAATGAATTTTATAAATATTTTTCACAACTACTAATCATTAATAAATTTATTTTTATATATTTATCTCACCAGGTTCTAGTCTAGTTCTAGTTTGACAAAATTTATTATTCATATTTTCCAATAAAAATAAATATAGGTTTAATAAAAGTGTAGGATTTTATAGGATTTGAGACTGAATGAGACTATGTGAGATTATAAATTAACCCTACCCTATGTTTTTTAAGTACTTTGTGTCTACCAATTTCACCACGAGGGCATTAATGAATTTCATGAGTGTTTATGCCAATATTTATAATTGAACAAGATGAATAAGTAAATTTTTTTTATTTTATCTTCCTGTGCGCAAGTCTGGTGCAAGTTATCCTATAAAGTCCTACAATTTATTTATCTTGTTTAACGTAAGATCAGGATCATATGCCAAACTAACATCCGCATAACTTAGGCATCCTTCATCAAGCTTAACAGCATTAATGATAAATTCTTTTTGTACGTCATCTGTCATTTTTTTTTAACCTCAACTACTCTAAGAGGTGCTCTATAAAATGTATCATGTGTCATGCTAGTATAATTAAAATCTTCCACTAAAACATCGTCCTGCCAACCTTCTGCAGCAGCTTCGAGTGATACATCGGTTTCACCCCTAACACTTTCGTTTACAGTTTTATTCCATTCGGCATCATCTATATTTTCTGAATGAAAGACATTAGAAAAAGCCCCTCCACCACTGCTTTCATTGAGAAATACATCGCCTTCTTCTGCACCAAGAATTTCAGATAATCCTGATGTTTCGTAAATATTTAAGTTAACATCGTGAAGAAACAACTTTGATAATTCGTGCTTTATATCTTTAACTATTGGTATTGCTTCTTTAATTTTTTCATCTAATTTTTTTTGAATATCTTCTAAAGTCTTACAATCATCAAAAACATTAAAATCATGAATGGTAAGTTCTCTTCTTCGATAAAATCCCCAATTTACTTGTATCCAGATTTTTTTTTCTTTTTCTTTATTATCGCTATTAACAAATTGCTCTATTTCAATGGTTTCCTCAGGCTCAATTGTAAACTTAAGATCATTAATACCTGTCATAGTAGACTTAAGATCTTACTAACATTGGAGCACCTAAAACATTGCCATCACCATATTGTGATTTAGCCATGTTTAATGCCGCATGAGGATCCGGAGCTTGAATTTCAATGTCAACTATTCTACCACCAGCAATTCTTACTCTTATTTTATAAGTTTTCATAATTTAATTATAACACAATTACCTAATTAATCTGTCATAATAATTTCAATTTTTTGTAAAAAACCATTACCTAATTTTAATTACTGTTCTTAAAGGAAAATTTTCATCTATTGCCATTAAACTTGTTTCCAATTCTTTTTGTCCTGCAATTTCATAAATATATGAACCAACAATCCCATACCCTTTTTCATGAATTTTTTGAGTGAGTTTAACGGCTTGCTTATGTGTTTTACCAAAAATATTTCTTAAAACTCTATCTACAAATTCCATTGTTGTAATAGGATCATTTAAGAAAATAACATCATAGAGTATAGGATTTTTAAAATTAGTCTCGAATCTAAAATTATTATTTTTCATTTTTTATGAAAAAGTTATCAGTCTGGACGATCTATTTTTGTAATAATAGGTGTCCAATAACGTCTACCTGTACATGTAACTCTCATATGTTGAATAATACCACTTTTTAACCATCTACCTCTTTTTGGAGGTTTAGGCTTTTTTACACGTATTGGTTTATAGACAGGTCTCTTTTTTATCTTGAACTTGAAAGGTTTATATTTTTTTATTTTAAAAGGTCTAAATGTTTTCATAACCTAAATATAAGCTAATTATGAAATAATGTTAGTGAAGTCCTTATTGATCTATTTCACTTAAAATAGTATTTTTAGCTATGGGAAATTTATATACAAAAGTAAGTGAAATAATGGATAAGATTTATAATAATAACAGTCCAGGCAACGCAACAGCTCTTGAAGAGGAGTTAGCAAAAAAATTAAAAGAAAGTTTTGGTGAAAGTTATAAAAAAGCATTAAGTGAAATTGAAATCATTGATGACTCAATGGAAGCAATACCTTCGCCAGGTCAAATAGTAAGTTATATCGAAGAACTCCCTGAGGCTGAACAAACGAAAGCTTTGTCTATTGTTAATGATTGGTTTGATAATTTAGAAAGTTAGATATGTCATATAATTGTACTAATATTTGTTTCTTTCCTGTCAGTATGCGTTTAGAGAATAAAAAGGATCCAAATGAAGAATGGAAAAAATTCAAAGAAGAATTCTTAAAATTAGAGGACAAAGCACTTGATTATAATAAAAATATTTTCAAAAACTTGAAAGAGCTTGAGGTAAAATTTGATCCAAACGATGAATGTGAAATTCCCGCAGAGGATGATGGAGAGTCAGAATTTGTAACAGCTTATACACCCGAGTTTAAATTAGGACAAATGGAAAAGAATTATTTTAACACTGGCAAGGGACCAAATTGCATTAGATCTGTTTTTTATGAGTTTTTACGAAAAAATAATCCTTTGACTAGATGGAATACTCCTTTTGTAATTTATGAGCATGTAGCAAGTGAATACGATGATTATTTTATATCAGGAATTAGATTTTTAGGTAAAGGCAAATATGTGATGATAAAAGATAATTCAGAATGGGATTTAGATTATGATTATGAAACAAAAGATTATAAAAAGAAAGCTTTCATAGAAGAAACTGAAATATTAGAAAAAAATTTAGACAAAGATATTTTCGAGGAAGATAACAGTTTTAATCTTTAAATTTGGACATGTTACATTCGAGCACATTTTTTTAAAATAGCTTCATATTCTTTCAATAGCTCTTCACCTCTATCGCCAATATGATCTACAAATCTTCCTGGAGTCATTTCCATTTCAGGATCATCAGATCCATCATTTTTAAGATCCTCTAATGATAATTTGTATTGTTCAGGAAATTTCTTTTTAAGTTGTTCTATTAATTCCTCTTCAAATTCAGAAGACTCATTGCCATACTTAGAATTAAGCTCAGTTATTTTTTTAAATATATCTGACATTTTTAATCATCCTCAAATATTGTTTCACTTTGATCTAATTCCTTGTCTAATAGTAATTGCAATCTTTCCTCAACAAAATGTCCTTCTAATTTTGCTATCTGTTCTGCTTCTTTACGAGTAATTTTATTATGATCTATCCATCGTAGAAGTTCATCATCGGCAGCATCTGCCAAGTTTTGAGACCATTTAAACAAATAATTTTTAAATTCTTTAATTCTGTCATCTGTCATCTGTCATTCTTTTGCTATTTAAAATATTTAAACATATTTTCTAAAACTTTAATACACTTATAATTTTCCTCAAAATGTACTTTTATTCTCTCACTGTCTAATCTATGTGGAAAATATCTCTGAAATTTATTACCTTTTGGAATTTTTTGTGATGGAAATTTATCTTGTATTATCTTTATAAAAGCATCTTTATATTCCAAGCTTATTGGAAGATAATTAAAAGTAAAATATTTCCCAGAAGCAACGGTCATTCTTATTTGTATTTGGATAAACTTAGAAAATCCCTTAATTAAAATACATGGATCTTGAGGTGTAAGAATTTGTTCCTTACTAACAATTAAACTTGGAAATTTAGTAATGATTATTTCCTTTACTACAGCCAATTTATCTAAAATTTTATTATCATCTATTTGAGATAGTTTTTGTTTTGTATATTTACCATCACCGATATTTTTTTGATAAGGTCTGTCAATCCTGTCTAAATGGGGAAAGTGTTTGTCTACTAATTGAGAATGTGGTCTAATATAAATATTACCAAAAGCTCTATTCTGATTTGTAAGGTTATCGTATCCGTAAACCCAATTAATTAAGGTTGATTCAACGCTAAGAGCTTCTTCTCTGGTTTCATATCTTCCAATAATTACTCTTAATTCTTTTTGTCCTTTTGATTTAATTTCTTTTATTTTTTTTTCTTTAGGATCATTTTCACCTGCCTTATGATCAAGATCTCTTGTATTTTGACCCATACCTACATAAAAAGGCTTAAAATCATTAGGATCAAATAATATATAAACAAAAAACGGTAAAAGTTTTTCTATTCTGTTTTCAGACATATTTTTTATAATATATGCAAATATCTACTATGTTTGACCATCTCTAGGTCGTTGAAGTTTGCAATTGTTATTAATCGATCCCCTTCATCTAAATCAATTTGTTTTCTTTGTTCGGGGTTAATCGATATATTTTTAATTTTTCTATATCTTGATTTATCAAAATCGTAATCAATAATACCAATTAGAACTTCATTTTTATTTTGGAAATACTTTTCTAATTCACAAAATGTAGTTGATAATGATTTGTCTACTAACGTATGAGACTTCAAAGTGTGAACACGTTTGAATAACAAATCTATTAGATCAGCATTTTGAGAGTCAAATGTTGCTGCAGCAATATATTTACTGATAATTGAATTCATCTCAATGACATCATTACCTACATAAGGACTGTGAAACTTATTTTTAAAGTCTTCTAATATCTTTTTAGTTCGATAACCATTGATCTCCGTGATCATAGATCGATCTACGGTCTTTTTATCTTCATAAGAATAATTAGATAATTGCGAGAACCCAATAAAGTTATTGATCATGGCGTGATCTTCTGTTGGGTTTTCTTTAAATTTTTGAATTTGTTGATTTGTTTCGTTAAATAAGATTATACAATTACTTTTTTCAAATTCGTCAGGTCTAGTGGTTCCCCCAATATTTGAAGTAAATTCATCTAAATTTTTTTCTTTAAAATTGATGTTCTTTTTGACTGTTTCGATCATATTATGTCTTTTTGATTTAATATTTTTAAATTCCTCTAGTAATTTTGTTTTTTGCTTAGTGACTTCATCTTTATTGATTTCTAAAAATTCTATTTTCTTCGTATCAAATTTTTTAAGAATTATGATAATTTCATTATTTTCTTTTAAAAACTCAGTTACTTTAGATTTAAGCTTTTTCTCAACTCCTCTTGGATATTTAATGTGATAGCATAAATCCTTTTCATCCAATTTCTTAAATTTTTCCACTTCTTCTTTTTTAATGATGTTTAAAATTTCATCCCCGGGGTTAATTTTTGAATTTAAAGGTGAATTTTTATTTACTTTAAAAACTTGAAATTTAAAGTTGTGCTTATGATCTGTATTGATCATATGAAAAATAATACCTAGATTAATTAACTCATTATCTTCATCAGAATTGATATTTTCCTCAGTTAGATAGTCCAAATTCTTTAAAGCTGTATCATTTTGATGTTGGTAAATATCAAAATTTTTTAAATTATTGTAATAATTTGAATTAATTAAAGAACCGATTAACATTTTTAAGTAATCATTATTGTTCTCTCTACTATAATCTAAAAGAGAAACGTTAAGATCTCCATCATCTTGTTTAAGATTTGGATTAATGTCTTTTACTTCTTTCTCGTGACTTTCTAGTTCGCTTAATTCTTTAATTATTTGATCTTCATTTTTAGCTATACAAATAATTCCATAGTTTTCTGTAAGAGGGAAATTGGTTGGGGTATTTAAAAAAACTTTGTTGTAAGTTCTTTTATTACTTTGATCATTTAAAAAGAAACCAATAACAATGATATTGTCACATAATCTATTTAAATCTTTAATATTTTTACCAATATTTTTTTCTAAGACATCTTTGAATTTTGATTTGGCGGGATCAACGAAATATACCTCTGATCCCTCATAACCAAAAAGATTGTCATATATCTCGGTTAGATCAGGTGTATTTGTGCATTGAGCTAAAAGATTATTTTTTAAAATTTGAGAACTGATGATTTCTGGAATTTCCCAAGTATTACCAAGTTCTGTAACTTTTTTTCCCCAAATACTCCTACTAAACCAAGCATGAGCAAAACCTCTTTGCTCATTATGAAACTCTCCTAAAATTTTACATGGATTTTTATCCCATTGTTTTGATCCGATAATTGATGACATGCTTTTACCCACCTCCACATCACAATCCATTTCTGTTTTAAACAATTCGCTAATATCAGGCTTTAAAATGATTACTTGTTTAGCTTTTTCTAAATTAATTTTATCTAATAAACTTTTTTGCCAAGCATATCCTTTTCTTGCAAGTATAGTGATATTTTTTGGAATTTTGATTACATTTTTAATTTTCTCCATGACAACCAAAGGTTCTTCATTAGAAACAACCACAAATGATTGCTTTTCATTTTCATATGCATTGCAAAGTTCGCTTAGTAGTGGAATTAATCTTCTACTAAAATTAAAAAATACTATGTGATTTTCTTCCTCAATTTTAGTTTTGCCAGTTCGTAATTCTTCAATTCGATTTGATATCAAATTAGTAACAATACCTATAACTGATGAAAAAATTAAAATACCAAAAATAGTAATGTTAAATTTGAAAAAATAATCAAGAAAAGTATTTCTATCACCAAGGGAAAAGATAGCGTTTTGATCAAAAAATAATCTAAATCCTTGCCATAAAGTCTCAGTATAAAAATTATTTTCAGATAAAACACCAAATTCCTGTAGGGCAAAAATTAAAGTAGATATGACAGTAACTCCAATAAAACTTAGAAATAAAAAAAAGATAATTAAATATAACAAATCTTTTTCAAATGCTTTATTGAAACTATACTTAATGAATTTCCACATGATTTTTAATTTACGTTTTTATCTCTAAATTCTCGATAATCTTTAATAAAGTTTTTTATAAGTTCGTAATATTCATCATTCTTAATTTCTTTTAAAACTTCATCTCTTGCTAAAGTTACTGATTTATCTTCTTTAACTTTAATTCCATTATTAATCTTAAATCTTTGATGAAGAATTCTTGCAATCAAAATAAGTTCAGAGGTTACTTCAAGGTCATGATCTACTCTTTCATCTCTAAATTGTCCTAAAATAAAACTAATAACTTCTGTTACTTTAATCTCTGAATTGTTAAGTTTTTCCATTACTTCATAACCTTTTTAAAGTTACATACACCACAAGAAGATGTAAGCTCAGGTTTGGTTTTAGAATATAAAACATCTTGAATTTTTGTAATATAACCAATTAGATCTTTATCATCCCTTGGTATATCGAACCATTGAGTATCCATAACCATATTACAATTATTTTTTCCAAGTTCTGTGATGTCACTTGGCTCAAAACAAAAAATTCCTAATCGCTTTACTGGAGTTAGTTTAAGACTACCCTCTTTCGGTTTTTCCATCATCAATGCATAGGTTTGCAACTGAGTTGCGTAAGCATCAATTTTACTCTCATCAATTTTAGTAGTTTTAAAATCAACTATAGTAAATGAGTCTTTGTGTTTGATATAACCATCAATCTTACCACTTAATGTAAAAGGTCTATCTTTCAAATCATATAAAATTTCTGATCTTAACATCTTATTAAAATCTCCAACTATTTCACCTTCCTCTAGTTTGTCTGAAAGTAACTTACTAGATTTTCCATGATAAAAATTTTTTTGAAGACTATCAAATTTTGAAAAAATCCCAGGAAATGGAACTTTTAATTCAATACCATTGATTTTTTTATCGTAGTAACAGCTGTTACAACGTTCAAAACCAAATGCGAATTCACTTGGTGAATAATTAATTATATTTTGTTTTTTCAATATTAATCTCCTTTGTTATTAGTGATGATATTACTCTAATTATTAAATTTAGTTTAGTGAAAGGTTTAGGCTTGATTTTCACAACTTTAAAAATTAACTTATAAATATGGCTGGATATCCAAGAAAACTGTTGTCTTTAGAGTTGGCTCTTAAAAATATTATTAAAGAGCTCAAAAAAGATGAGATAAAAGAAATAACTGGAAAAAGTGAGTCTCATTTTAGAAAATGCACAGATGAACAAGATTTAGATCATAATATTCACCACTTCGATTCCGTTAAACTTGATCTAGAATTTAGAAGAAGAAAACTAGGGAGCCCCATGCTAGAAGCACATGAATCTTTACTGGAAGCAGCAGACCTAAAGCTTGGAAAACTTGATAGTACTTCAAATACTTTAATAGATATTAGTGCTAAAATTGGCAGATTAATGGAAGCTACTAAAGGTGCTATAGAAGTTGATAGTGAAGGTGGCGCTAAATTTAGTAAAAATGAAAAAGAAAAAATTAATATTGCAATTGAACAAGTTGAGAAAAAAATATTAACTTTAAAACAGATTATTGATAGCAATTAGATCATAGAATACATCATAAATGCTGCGCTAACGTCTTTATCGAGTTTCATAGAATTATCAATAAAATCATAACTTTCTCTATTTTGTTTAATGGCCTCTATAATGATTTCTTTATTTTTTCGAAGATCGCCCTCTACAAAATTAATTGATAATCCATTTTGTTTAACAGCTAAAACCGCTAAGTTAAAATCATCCTTAAATACATCTGGAATATATTTTAAACAATAGCCATTTATTTTAACTAATTTTTCTAAAAACAAATAATTTAATCTTAATTTTGGATCTACAAACCTTAGTATATAACCATGTTCCTTAATACATTTTTCTATAAAAGCTTTATCTTTCTTATATTTTTTAGGTAAAAGCTCAAATGCATATCCATGATATTTTACAGCTAAAAAAAGGAATTCTGGATCTCTGAAAAATTTATTACCAACAAATTGTAATGCCCAACCATCAGTTTTAATTGCTTCATGCACTATTTCATTATCTTCTTTAAATATCTTATGGGCGTATTTTAAGGCAAATCCACATTGTTTTACTGCAGTAAAGACAATCTCTCTATCTTTCTTTAATTTATCAGACACAAATTCTAACATTAAGCCATATTTTTTGAGGGATGCTAAAACAATTTCACGATCATCTTTTAATATTTCTGGCACATCATAATAAACAAAACTTTCATGACGTATAGCTTCTAATACAATTTCTTTATCTTTTCTTAAAATATTGTCTAATTTATCGTAACTAATTTTACCACTAGCAATATCATTTAATGTTTTTGATTTTAGTTTTTTATAAAATTCTTTTTCCATAATTATTTTTTATATAGTCAACTAACAAAAACATAGTGAAACGAATTATCTTTCATTTCACTAACATTATTTTTATTTAAAGATAAATTAATTTCATTATGAAAAAACAAAACTTAATAAAAAGAATGATAATTACACTTGCAATATTTATCGTTTCTATACAACCAGTTAATGCAAATGAAAATAAGCTTGATGAATTAAGCAAAAAATTTAATCACTTTTTTAATTGTTTTAAAAGCCATATAGAAAAGGAAGTGGAAGAAACTAAAGAGTTTCAAATTAAAAAATGGAAAGAAGCTAAAAATCAAAAAAGAAAAACATTTAAACTTGCTCAACATAAGTTGTCTGGTTTTTTTTCTGATTTTCCAAATCCCAAAGGAGATAAATAATGATGAAAATATTAAAAATAGGATTAATAGCTCTATTAAGTCTAACTTTATCTAATTGTAGCACTTACACAGTCAAAAAAGATATGTCAAAAAAAGGTGAGCTTACTAAGACACCAAAATGGTACATAAAATATAAGCGAGAAGATAGAAAATGGATGTATGAGACTGCTTCGAGTGTTTCCCCTGATTTAGAATTAGCAATTAAAAAATCTACTCTATTAGCAAAAGCTAAGTTAGCAGACCGAATTAATGGTAAGATGAATAATCAATCTTTAATAAATAAAAGTGAAACTGGTATAGATGAAAATAATAATATTACAGGTTCAGCTGAAGACACTATAGTTAATTTAATTAACGATACTCTTGTAGGAGATTATATTGTTGAAAAAGTAGAGATCTTTTATACGCATCACAAATCTTACAGGGCATATGTAAAAATTAAAGTATCTAAAGATAATGTTTCTTTAGTAATTCAAGAAATAAAAGCTGATAAAAAGTTAGTTCAAAACAATAATAAAAATCAAAATAAATTGAAATCTAAAGTTAAAGAGGTCTTAAAAAATCTTGATTAAAAATATATTAATTCTTGTGCTTGGGTACTTTATTTGGCTTGCATACTTTGATGAAGCACATTCTGCTAATCAAGAAAATCAATACTGCGATATTAAAACGACGCTTGTAAAAAAAGTAGATAAAAATGGAAAGACTATCAGTGAAGAAAGTAAAGAAATCGTTGAGTGTGACGATGGAGTAAAACATTTTTTGCAAGATGCAGGAATTGCTAAAAATTGCAAATATTACAATTGGACAGGTATGGAGGGTTGGACACCAGTAGAATATAGGTCTCTTGCCTGTGAAAGGTTAGATGGAGGTTATGAAATTATTCCAAATTATACTGGTATTGATTAGTTATCTTTTTATTTCAAATTGTGTTGGTGTCAGTCCACAGAAAGTTGATATCAACAAGATAAAAAAAGAGAGAAAATTACCAGAACCAAATTTTTTAATTCCTGATGCTCAGTATGTTACATCTGGAAATGGATCCTCTTGGAATTTAAGGCATTTTATGGATTTTAGGTTTTGGTCTCCCCCCTATTTTAACCCTAAAGAAAGAAGACAACATAAAAGTGCGGTTTATACAACACTCGAGAACATGAAAGACTTTGAAATAGTAAGTTGGTATAGTGAAAGTAGAGATGCTGGTGGAAAAATAAGACCTATATTTACTTATGGAATTAATTCAAGTTTATGTAGAGACTTCCAAGTTCTTTTATACATAGAACAAAAAGCTAGATCAAAAACTTTTACTGCATGTAAATTCGCATTTGGGACAGGTTTTCATTTTAATTACTGGGATTGGCCAGGTGCTGAAAAATATTTAAACTAATTATGATAAAAAATAAAAAAATTAATAAAGGATTTACTTTAATAGAATTATTAGTAGTTGTAGCAATTATTGGTATTATATCATCTATCGGAGTAGTCGCTTATAATGGTTATACAAATGCAGCAAAAAGAAATGCAACAATAGCTCAACA
>CABZEV010000019.1 GCA_902524865.1 uncultured Pelagibacteraceae bacterium
GAAGTTCGATTAATAAAATCAGAAATTACTTAATTGGCAAAGGTGTTAACGACGAATTTATAAAAGATACAGTCAATAAAATTAATGAGGGTAATTCAGATCAAGATTTTTTTTCAGCAATTAAAATTTGTAAAAAGAAAAGAATTGGACCAGCTAGAATTGATGATAATAGACCACTTTTTTATAAAAAGGATATCTCTTTATTGGCAAGAAATGGCTTCGATTTTGAGACATCAAAAAAAGTTATGGAATTAAAAAAAGATGATTATTTAAAAATAATAAAGCTACTTTGATTTTTTTTTCTTTTCTTCTTTAACTAATTGATTGATTTTATTTCTGATATAATTTTTGACATATACAAATACTAATAGGCCAAAAATAGATACTGATACAATAATTATAAGTATTATCCTTAATTGCTCATCCATATTAGATATTTCTATTTTTTAAGATTAAACTGGGATTTTTAAAATTTTTCTTTCCATATTTAATATCTTTACCTTCAAAATCTGAAATTATTCCTCCAGCATGTTGTAAAATTGCATGACCAGCTGCTATATCCCATTCACAAGCTCTAGGTTCAGCCACATATCCATCATATTCACCAGCAGCAATGACACAAAATTTAAGAGAACTTTTCATTCTTACATATTTTTTTACATTAAACTTTTTATGTAATTTTTCTATTTCAGGTTTAATATCGTTTGAATAGGATACAAATTTAACATCATTTTTATCAAAATTTTCAGAGCAATTTAAATTCTTTGTTTCACCATTTGTAAACTCATAAGCATTATTTGGACCATAGGAATAAAACATTCTTTTTTTTGAAGGGGCATAAATTAATCCAGCTACTGGATTTTTGTTAATTATTAATCCAGCATTAATTGTAAATTCTTCTAGATTATTAATGTAGTCGTAGGTGCCATCGATAGGGTCAATTAGCCAAAAGTTTTCAAGATTGTTTATTGATTTATTATCAGATGCCTCTTCCGAAATGATGGGAAGTTCAGGTGTTAATTCTTTAATTTTTTGAGTAACAATTTTATTAACTTCTAAATCTCCATTACTAACAGGAGTATTATCGGCTTTAATTTTTTTTATAAGTCCTTGTTTTCTTAAATCTAAAGAAATTTTTCCTGCGTGAATAAATGTATCAATCAAATTTTCAACAATCTCTTTTAAATTCAAATTATTCATTGATCTTTATTAATTCTATATTTTTTGTATTTATTACTTTTTTGCCAGCATTTTCAAAATTAACTGTCACTTTTTCTTTAATAATTGATTGAACTTGACCTATACCCCATTTTTTATTTGCGGGATTGATAACTTTGTCTCCTGGTTCAAAATCTAATATCATTTAATTTAACTTATATTAGAAATAAGTATAAATACCATCAAATGAATAAAGAATTAAATTCAATAGGATTAAACAAGAAACCATCAGACACAAAAGTAGTTGTTGCAATGTCTGGGGGTGTAGATTCATCTACTGTCGCAGGCATGATGAAAAAAGAGGGATATGACGTTATCGGAATTACTTTAAAACTTTATGATGATGCAAAGCAGGTCGCAGAATCAAAACAATGTTGTTCAGGTCAAGATATCATGGATGCAAAAAGAGTTGCTCAAAAATTAGATATAGAACATAAAATTTTATATTATCAAAATAAGTTCAAGCAAGGAGTTATAGATAATTTTGTTAATAGCTACTTAAAAGGTGAAACTCCAATACCTTGTGTGCAATGTAATCAAACAGTCAAATTTAAGGATTTATTTGAGGTTTCTAAAGATTTAAATGCCGATGCTTTAATCACAGGGCATTATGTGAAAAGTGTTACCTCAAAAAATAATACAAATATGTACAGAGCTATCGACGAAAATAGAGATCAAAGTTATTTTCTTTTCAATACTACTAGAGAACAACTTGATTATTTAAGATTCCCATTAGGTGGCCTTCATAAAAATGAAACACGTGAAATTGCAAAAAAACTGGACCTTAATGTTGCTGATAAACCAGACAGCCAGGATATATGTTTTGTGCCTGGTGGAGATTATGCATCAGTAATTCAAAAATTTAGACCAGACTCATTTAAAAAAGGTAACATAAAAGATCTAAAAGGTAACGTCATTGGTGTTCACGATGGAATTATAAATTTTACGATTGGTCAAAGAAAAGGAATAAAAGTTTCTGATAAAGAAGCTTTATACGTCTTAAAGATTAATTCTGAAAAAAATGAAATAATTGTCGGACTAAAAGAATACTTAGGAAAGAAAAATATCTTACTTAAAAATGTTAATTTATTAGCAGATAAACAGGAATTTAAATCTAGCATTTTTGTAAAAGTTAGATCTACCGGTAAATTACTCGAAGCAAACGTCAATCTGACTGATCAAAATGGAGCGAATGTCAATCTGAAAAGCTCTGAAGATGGAATATCACCAGGTCAGGCATGTG
Source organism: uncultured Pelagibacteraceae bacterium (assembly GCA_902524865.1). Lineage (GTDB taxonomy): Bacteria > Pseudomonadota > Alphaproteobacteria > Pelagibacterales > Pelagibacteraceae > Pelagibacter. The sequence continues at coordinate 2,462 of CABZEV010000019.1, forward strand.
TTTTCTATAATAAAGATGCTCTAGGTTATAAAGTATTAGGAGGTGGCTGGATAAAGGAATAAGCTATTTTTTCTTATTTTTTTTTCTAGCTCTTCTTTTTTTCGACCCCATTTTTCTTCGGCCTCTATGTTTCTTTGGGTAACTCATTAAATCCTTTTCATTAATTTATTGAATTTTTAATATGGATATAGCATTGTCCTTTAATCATATCAATTTTTTTATGGGTAAATCTTTTAAGACATTTTTAAAACATACCGCAAAAGATTTTCATAACCAATCAGTAAATCCACCAGTAGTCAGAGCTTCGACAATTATTTTTAAGTCAATGCAGCATATAAGAAAAACTCAAAAAAAAGCTTTACGAAATCCAACAGGTGGTCATTTTGATTACGCTAGACAAGGGACATCTACTACTTATATATTACAAAAAATTTTAACAAAACTTGAAGAAAGTTATCATGTTTTTACGACACCAACAGGTTTTGGTTCAGTTTTTTTAGCAATATTCAGTGTTGTTAGACCTGGAGACGAAATGTTAGTTGCAGATCCCGTTTATAGTCCTACACGAATTTTAACTGAAGATTATTTAAAAGATTTTAATATAAAGACAGTCTTTTATAATCCACACGACCTTAATACATTAAAAAACAATATTACAAAGAAAACAAAATTGATTTTTGTAGAAAATCCTGGAAGTAATACTTTTGATTTCCAAGACTTAGGAAAAATTATTTCGATTGCAAAGAAGCATAAGCTACACACCGCAATTGATAATACGTGGGGTACTCCTTATTACTTAAAACCAATTAAACTTGGTTTTGATATGTCAATTGTCTCTGCAACTAAATATTATTCTGGGCATTCAGATGTTATGGGTGGAAGTTTAGCGGTAAATAAAAGAATATTTTCAAAAGTCAAAGCAGCAGAAAAAATTACAGGTCTTAGATTAGGACCTGATGATGCTTATTTGATAACTAGAGGGTTAAGAACGTTAGACGTAAGATTAGACAGACATAGAGAAAATGCTAAAAAGGTGGCAGCGTTTTTATCAAAAAATAAAAGAATTAAATTGTTATATCCTTTCAAAAAAAATTCACAAAACTTTAAAATGTGGAAAAAATATTACTCAGGAGCGTCGGGTTTAATGGGATTAAAAATAAAAGCTAAGAATATTAATTCTGTCAGAAAGTTTGTTAATTCACTTAAATTATTTGGCTATGGCTATAGTTGGGGTGGATTTGAAAGTTTAGTGCTTCAACAAGAATTTAGAGAAACAGGTAAAAGAAAATATATGAATTTATCAAAAAATGAACATTTAGTAAGATTACATATTGGTCTTGAAGATCCAAATGATTTGATTGCTGATCTGAGACAAGCTTTGAGACATTTAAGATGAGTTCTGAAAAATTTTTTCGTTCAAAAACAGCAATATTAACTTTATTTGCTGCATGCTTTGTTGTTTTGATTTCTTTGGGTGTCAGACAAACATTTGGTTTGTTCTTTATGGACTTCAACGAAAGTTTAAAGATAAGTACTACCGCATTTGGTTTTGCAATCGGGATGCAGATGCTGATGTGGGGCATAACAGGTCCTATCTTTGGTGCTATAGCAGATAAATATGGGGGACACATAGCAATAATTGCAGCATTTATTTTTTATACTTTAGGCGTATATTTTTTATACACGGGTCCAAACACGGGAATATTTTTTCAAATACATATGGGTTTATTAATCGGAATAGGTCTTGGTGGAACAGCAATAAGTATTCCCATGTCAGTTGTGGGGAAACATTTCCCATTATCTACAAGAACGATCGCTATGAGTTTTGTTACTGCCATTGGATCATTTGGTTACTTTCTTTCACCAATTTTTACTAATTTTTCTCTCAGAGAGTTTGGGTGGAACTACACATTATTTGTTTTTTGCTTATTTTTGTTATCCGGTTTAGTTGCAGCATATTTTGTGAGATCTCCGTCTGAAACAGAAAGTGTTGAAAAAACCTCAGATCAATCTTTTAAGGAAGCTCTCTTAGAGGCTTTTAAAACTAAAAGTTATATTTTACTTGTATCCGGTTTTTTTGTATGTGGCTTTCATATAACTTTAGTTGGAACACATGTGCCTAAATATGTAATTGATAGAGGACTTGAGGATTGGACTGCAGCAGCGATTTTATCCTTAATTGGTTTATTTAACATTTTTGGCTCACTATTAAGCGGCTACCTTTCCGCAAAAATGAGTAAGAAGATTATCCTTAGTGCAATTTACTTTTTAAGAGGTGTTTCAATAATTTTTTTTATATTTATGCCCGCAAGTAATATTAATGCTTTTATATTTGGTGCAAGTTTTGGTTTTTTATGGCTATCGACAGTGCCTGCAACAAGTGGAATTGTAGCTCATCTTTTTGGAACAAAGTATTTAGGTCTTCTGTATGGAATTGTTTTTTTAAGTCACCAAGTAGGATCTTTTTTTGGCGCTTATCTAGGGGGTTTATTTTATGATCTATATGGGTCATATGATTATGCGTGGTATTTAGCAATTGCATTATCAGTTTTTGCTGCAATAATTCATTTACCAATTAGAGAAGAACCAGTTTTAAGATTGAAGACAGAATAATTTGAATAATTTAAATCAATTAACAGAGATACATCAGTCGGGAAAACCTTATATTATTTATAAATCTATAAAAGGATTTAATCTTTATACCAATTTTTCAAAAAAAATTATTTTGAATAATAAAAATATTAAAAGTTTTTTAACTAAAAAAAATAAAAAAAAATCAAAAGATACTGATCTTTTTATAGGTTTTTTTGGATATGAGTTATTAAATAATCTGATTGATGTTAAAATCCCAAACCAAAGGAATTTAAACTTTCCCAAGGGTATTTTTTATAAACCAGAAAAAAAGATTAAACTAAGTAACAAGTTAAATTACGATTTTGAAACTTTTAAATCAGGAAATTTTAAAATAAATATTAATAGAAAAAATTATACAAAAATATTTAACAAATTTAAGAAAAAAATAAAAAGTGGTGAAACATACCAAATTAAAATTTGTACTAAATATAAAACAAAGTCAAAAATTAATCCTTTGGATTTTTTTTCGAGGTTATCAAATACCAATCTAGCCCCAGAAGCTTTTATGATTAAAGATGACAATTACTCAATTATTAGCTGTTCTCCAGAAACTTTAATTAAAAAAAAAGGGAGGGATATATACACAAAACCAATAGCAGGAACTGTAAAAAAAACAAAGCATTTAAATAGAATAAAAGCATTAAATTATTTTAGAAAAAATTTAAAAGAAACCAAAGAGCACAATATGATTGTTGATATGGAAAGAAATGATTTATCAAGAATTTGTAAAGTGGGCACTGTAAAACTATCTAAACAAAAAATCGTAGAAGAATATAAAGACCTTTTTCATTATGTTAGTCTAATTAAGGGAAAATTGAAAAAAAATATAAATAATTTTGAAATAATTAAAGCAATGATGCCAGGTGGTTCAGTTATTGGATGTCCAAAGATAAACACACTAAATCTTTTAAATAATCAGGAAAATGAAAATAGGAATATTTATACAGGTAGCTTTGGTTATATAAAATTCAATGGTGATATGAGATTTAACATAATTATACGTTCAATTTTAAATTTTAAAAACATATCTGAAATTTCAGTTGCTTCAGGTGTCGTAGTCGATAGTAATGCCAATCATGAATTTAACGAGAATTTTCTTAAAGCTAAAGCGTTGATAGATTTATTTAAATGATTTATGTAATTGACCATAACGACTCCTTCACGCACAATGTAGTTCATCAATTTGCTTTATTTGATAAAGTTGAGTGTGATAACTATGATGAAGTTAGTGAAAATAAAATTAAGCAAGCATCAACATTAATTTTTTCACCTGGACCAGGTAATCCAAAAAATTATCCAGTCACCTCAAAAATTTATAAAAAATATAAAGGTAAAAAGAAAATTATAGGGATTTGTTTAGGATTTCAACATATTCTATTTTGTGAGGGTGCAAAAATTGTTGAACAAAAAAAAATTTATCATGGTTTTCAATCAAATATAAAAGTAATCACTAATAAATCTTTATTCAAAAAAGGATATATATTCAAAGTTGGCAGGTATCATTCTTTAAAATTAAAAGAACCTTTCAAATCTAATAATTTTGAGATAACTATGAGATGTTTAAATTCAAAAGTTGCAATGGCATTTGAAAATAAAAAGGAAAAAATATATGGATTTCAATTTCACCCAGAATCTTTTTTAACTATCAATGGTAACCTACTTATTAAAAAAATCTTATCAGCTTAAAGACTTAAAACAGATAAGATTCCAAGATCTTTGGGGGGATCATGGAATTTTTACAACGATGTGGATTTTTGGCAAACCAGCAAAAATCTTATTTTTTGATAATCATTTAAAAAACTTAATTTCATCATTAAAAAAATATCAGATAAAAAAGAAATCTTTAAGGTCAGATATTTTAAAAATAATAAATAAAAATTTATCCAAAAAGAGGAAATACAATCATCTATTGAGAATTGCTGTAAATAAGAAAATCATTTCAATATCTTTAAGAAAAAGAGTTAAACCAAAATCAAATTTTAATTTGAGGTTAGTAAAATTAAAAAGAGAGAAACCAGAATTTAAAAATCTAAAATACAAAAAGATCTTATCTTATTTATCTAAAATGGATAACTCCCAATCAGATATTGCATTGGTATCTAATCAGAAATTATTTGAAACTGGAACCTCAAATTTATTATTTGTTAAAGATCAAAAATTTTTTACTCCCAAAAAGGATTATTATGAGGGAAATACTTATAAATTTTTTAAAACAAAAATAAGAAAGATTTTGAAAAAAGATATCTTGCTTAAAGAGATAAAAAACTATGACGAAATATTATTATTGGGATCTGGGAAAGGTGTTACCTCAGTTAGAACTATAAATGAGCTTAAATGGAAAAGAAAAAACCTAAAAAAATTCAAGTTTCTATCAAAACAATATGATGCAGTAATAAACAAATGCAATTCTTATAGATTTTAATAGATGAAAGATCCAAACAATCCCTGTTTATTTTGTAACGTTAAAAAAAGTGGATGCGCTCAGGAAAATAATTTGGCATATGTAAGTTATGACTCTTATCCAGTTTCAGAACATCATTGTTTGATTATACCCAAAAGACATATAAAGGATTATTTTGACTTATCTAATGATGAATTGACTGCATGTAATGATCTCTTAAAGACTATTAAAAAAGAAATAACCAATGAAGATCCCTTAGTAAAAGGATTTAATCTAGGCACAAATATAGGAATTGTATCTGGTCAATCTATTTTACATTGTCATTTTCATTTGATTCCCCGAAGAGAAGGAGACGTTGACAACCTCCAGGGTGGGGTACGATCAATCATTCTAAATAAACAACACTATAAAAGAAATAATTAGCTTATAATAAAAGACAAATTGACCCCAGTTTGAGGTTGAACTATAAATTCATCTATATATAAAACTTTAAAATTAATTCAAAATTTAACAAAAGGCGGAAATGTTAAGTAACAATCCATTTTCAATTTTATCAGAAACTATTTCACCCTTTGCCATGCAATCTTTTATTATTGCAATGTTTTTGTTGATTGCAGCAGGAACTATTATTCAAATGATACATCACAAAAATTTAATTTATTTTTTCAACAACGCAAAAAAAGCAAAACTTTCAGCAACAAAAAAATTAGGTGTTGGAGAAAAGGTTTCCGTCATTGCTAAAACAACAGTTGTTGATATTGGTACAACTTCTGAATTAGGTTTTGGCAAAAGAAGACTAGCCCATGTTTTGGGAATGTATGGTACAATTTTATTTTGGGTGTCTTCAGCTATTTTAGTTTTTTGTTACACAGGTGCTGATAAACCAAGTTCTCAAACTTGGTCAATGATTTGGCATGCAGGTGCAATATTAACATGTCTAGGTGGATATTGGTTTTGGTTTTTTTTAAGAGTTGATGTTTCGGCAGAAGCCCATCCCTGGTATAGAATTATCAAAGCTGATTTATTTGTTCTAGCATTACTTGCGTGTTCAACTTTTGGGTTAGCTTGGTCATTCACACAATTTAATGGACAAATAGGTTTGTCTTATTTATTTTTAATTTTATTTGTTGCATCTAATCTAATTTTATTTGGTGGTGTTTATTGGTCGAAATTTGCTCACATGTTTTATAAACCTGGAGCAGCTATTCAGAAAAATTTAGCAGAGGCAGATGGATCTAGGGATAATTTACCTCCACCAGCTGATGCCCCAGAACAATTTGGCCTGGGTATAAAAAGAGAAGAGCCAAAACATTATTAATATGTTAATAGAAAAGGAGAAAAATAAAAAATTATGTCGACTTTTGTATACATGACAAGATGTGATGGCTGTGGTCATTGCGTTGATATATGTCCTTCAGATATCATGCACATTGACGAAAATATTAGAAGAGCAAAAAATATTGAACCAAACTTTTGTTGGGAATGTTATTCGTGTGTTAAAGCATGTCCTAATCATGCAATTGATGTGAGAGGGTATGCTGATTTTGCACCAATGGGTCACAGCGTTAGAGTTAGAAGAGAAGAAGAAAAAGGAACTATCTCTTGGAAAATTAAATTTAGAAACGGAACAGAGAAAAACTTTGTTTCACCAATAACAACAAAACCTTGGGGAAAATTTATTCCTAAACTTGCTGAAGGTGATACTCCTAACCAAGGAGAAATTAATTCACAGAGATTATATAGTGAGCCAGAAGGATTAAATACCAATAAAGAATTACCATCGGTTCCAAAAGAGTCTTTTAAAAAAGGTGTTTATTATTAATGGCAAAGCACAAAACACATTATGAGGAGTGCGATGTATTAGTTGTTGGTGGTGGAATGGCTGGCACAGGAGCAACATTTGAGGCCAGACATTGGGGAAGAGATTTAAAGATTGTTTGCGTTGAAAAAGCGAACATTGATCGAAGTGGTGCAGTCGCACAAGGTTTATATGCAATCAATTGTTATATGGGCATGCAATGGGATGAAAATCAACCTGAAGACCATGTAAGGTATGCCAGAAATGATTTAATGGGAATGGTTAGAGAAGATTTAGGTTATGATATGGCTCGTCATGTAGACTCAACTGTTCATATGTTTGATGAGTGGGGTCTTCCCATGATGAAGAATGAAAAAACTGGAAGATATCTAAGAGAAGGTAAATGGCAAATAATGATTCATGGTGAAAGTTATAAGCCAATTGTTGCTGAGGCAGCAAAAAAATCCGCAGATAAAATTTACAACAGAATAATGATTACTCATTTGTTAATGGATGAGTCTCAAGAAAATAGAATTGGTGGCGCAGTTGGTTTTAATATGAGAACAGGTGATTTTCATGTGTTTAGAGCTAAGGCTGTTATAGTTTCAGCAGGTGGAGCATCACATATTTTTAAACCAAGAGCGGTTGGAGAAGGTATGGGAAGAACTTGGTATGCACCATGGAGTAATGGATCTGCTTATGCTTTACCTATTGCAGCAGGAGCAAAGATGACTCAAATGGAAAATAGAATTGTATTGTGCAGATTTAAAGATGGTTATGGACCAGTTGGAGCATATTTTTTGCATTTAAAAACATACACTCAAAATGCTAACGGCGAAAATTATGAGAAAAAATGGTATGAGCAAACTAAAGAATTAGTTGGGGAATATATCGATCATCATCCAACTCCTACTTGTTTGAGAAATCATGCATTTATCCAGGAGGTTGCTGCAGGTGGTGGACCGATACAAATGGTAACTAAAGAAGCTTTCCAAGATCCTCATTTAGAAACAGTGGGTTGGGAAAACTTTTTAGGTATGACTGTTGGTCAAGCTGTAGTTTGGGCATCTCAAAATATCGATCCCAAGTATACAAATCCCGAATTAACAACCTCAGAGCCTTACGTAATGGGATCACACGCAACATGCTCTGGAGCTTGGGTAAGTGGACCAGAAGACCTATCTCCACCAGAATATTTTTGGGGTTACAATAGAATGCTTACAATTGATGGACTTTTTGGTGCTGGAGATACAGTAGGTGGTAGTGCTCATAAATTTTCATCTGGATCTTTTACTGAAGGACGATTAGCTGCGAAAGCAGCAGTTAAATATATAGAGGATAAAAATGCAGAAGGAATAAATGTTACGGATAAACAATGTGAGGATTTTAAAAAAGCAGTTTATAAACCTTTAGAGACTTACACAGTAGCTCAAAACGAGATTACTGGTGGAACTGTTTCACCAAGTTACATTTCTCCAATACAAGGACTACAAAGACTCCAAAAAATTATGGATGAGTATGTCGGGGGGATTACCTCAAATTACATGACGAACGGCAATATGCTTAAGAGGGCTCTTGAACTTCTAGAGTGGTTGCAAGAAGATTTGGAAAATGTGGGAGCTGAGGATTATCACCAATTAATGAGAGCTTGGGAGCTTAAACATAGAGCTTTAACCTCACAATGTGTAACAGAGCATACATTATTTAGAGAAGAAACTCGTTGGCCAGGTTATTATTACAGAGGCGATCATATGAAACTTGATGATGAAAATTGGCATTGCTTAACAGTTTCTAGAAGAGACCCCAAAACAGGAAAATTTACTCTCGAGAAAGTACCAGTTTATCATATCGTTGACGAAAAAGAGAAGAAGAAGGCTTCGTAACACCATATTTCAAACTTCTTTATGGACCTTTTGAAAAAATCTGACGAGGAGATATATGCGATAGCCAAGCCTTTTTGGGAAAATCTCATAAGAGCCTCAAATATGAAAGATTATGGGAGCTTTACTAGTGATTTCTCTACCCAAATGCTATTCGGGGCTAACGAAGTAGAGCTTGGAAAGCAATGGGCTAACAACAAGATAATTACTAATTTGAATGAGACCTATGAACCGTTCGGAACATTAAGAAGAGGCGATCATATTACTGTATTAATTAAGCAGACTAACAAGGAGGTGCCTGGAGAATTTTTAGGAAGGTTGGTCCTTGGAGTTGAGGATGGTGAAGTAAAAATTTTTGGAGCCACAATTTATTAATTAAAGTTTGACAATTTTTCTGCTGGTGCTATTGAAGATATAGATGCACCTTTCAAATATAAAAATTCTACAAAAAATCTTAAATTATAAAACAGCATTAATTAAAACAGGAATTTTTTCAGCAATATTAGCTTGCTGGGGCGTAATATTATTTGGAACTTTTTTAACTTTTAAATAAATTTTTTTAAAAAAGTTAATTATTTTAGATGGAAGTATTTTTACCAATAGCACAAGTACATGTTACTGCTATTGAAATCATTTTATTAAGTGCTTTAGTTGGAGTTTTATCAGGACTATTTGGAGTAGGGGGTGGTTTTTTAATGACACCTTTTCTAATTTTTCTAGGTGTTCCACCTGCCTATGCCGTTGCCAATGAAGCAAATAACATTTTAGCTACCTCTGTTTCTGGATCTACTACTCATTATCTTAAAAATACATTGGATTATAAAATGGGTTTTATGATTGTAATTGGTGGTGCCATAGGAACTATTATTGGAATTTATACATTCACTTATTTTAAAGATATCGGCAAAATTGACACTGTTATCTCACTTGCTTACATGTATATTTTGGCAATCATTGGAACTTTGATGCTTGTTGAAAGTCTTGGCGAGATAGATAAAGCTAGAAAAAATACTATTATAAAACAAAAATTACACGTTCATTATTGGATACATGGTCTTCCATTTAGGATGAGATTTCCTAAATCAAAATTATATGAGAGTGCATTCACGCCAATTATTATTGGTTTATTTGTAGGTTTTATTGCAGCAATTATGGGTATTGGTGGAGCTTTTATATTAGTACCTGCTATGATTTATATCATAGGTGTGCCCACAAAATTGGTGCCAGGAACTTCTTTATTTGTTACTATCTTTGTAAGTGTCATTGTTACTTTTTTACATGCATTTAATTATGGATCTATAGATTTAATTTTAGTTTTAATGCTGGTTATTGGTTCAATAATTGGAGTACAAACAGGTCAAAAAATTGGACAATCAATTGAAAGTTCTGGACTTAAAGCCTTATTAGCAGTTTTATTATTAATTGTTGGAATTGCAATTGCATATGACACTTTTTTTGTTGATCATGCTATGAATGGTATCACAAAGGTTGCAGAGAAAGACTTAACACCATTATCAGTTTTAGTTCAAAAATTTTCTAAAGACATGCCAATTGTTTATAGTTTGTTTTCTATATTTTTTGCTATAGCATTAGGGGTGGCGGCAGCATTTATTCGAAGATTTTTATCTGATTTAAAAAAAAAGCACTTTAGCAAACCAGCTAAGTAAAAATTTTAAGCACTTCGGTATAATTTGGTCATAACAAATTCTCTATGACCTAAAGCTTCAGCACAAGTGAGTCTTCCATTCGCGACTTTTAAAGTTGTTTTAATTAATGTGTCTCCAGCTTCAGATAAATTCATTTCTCTTGAGAGAATTTTTGAAACATCACAATCAATATGTTCACCCATAGATTTAACTGTTAATGGATTTGCAGTTAATTTTATAACTGGTTCAATTGGGTTTCCCACAATATTACCCTGACCAGTAGGGAATAAATGAATATTAAATCCTGCTGCTGCTTGTAGCGTTACACACTCTGCTGCAGCAGATGACGTATCCATAAAGTATAAACCTTTTCCTCTTTTTGGCTCTTCAGCTGGTTCTAAAACATCAACAAATTTACAATTTCCTAT
>CABZEV010000020.1 GCA_902524865.1 uncultured Pelagibacteraceae bacterium
ATGAACTGTTAGGTATTTTAAGAATAAATTCGGAATTACCTAATAAGTTAATTCTAACTCTTGTATGATCTCCATGATAAATAACTTCCTCAATTTTTCCTTTATGTATATTGTCCATTTTATCTGATGGATTAATTAATGCTCTTTCAGGTCTTAATGAGACTGTGGTTTTTTCACCCTTGCCCTTAACTGAAATGGGATTTGCAAATATTTCGGCATTAGCTAACTTTACTTTGCACCTCCCATTAGAAATATCAGATACTTCACCAGCAAAAGTATTGTTTTCACCAATAAACTCTGCAACAAAAGAATTTACTGGCTTTTCATACAGTTCATCAGGACTGGAAAGTTGTTGAACTTTTCCATCATTAAATACAGCAATACGGTTAGACATGGTTAAAGCTTCACTTTGATCATGGGTAACATAAACAACTGTTACACCAATGCTTTCATGAATATGTTTAATTTCATATTGCATACTTTCTCTTAAATTTTTATCCAAAGCTCCAAGAGGCTCATCCATCAAAACTAATTGTGGATCAAAAACTAAAGATCTTGCTACTGCTACTCTCTGTTGCTGTCCACCTGACAATTGCCCTGGCATTCTTTGTGCAAACCCTTGTAAGGACACCATAGATAAAGCTTTATCAATTTTTTTGTCCGCTTCATCTTTTGGAATCTTTCTAACTCTCAATGGGAAAGCCAAATTTTCATATACTGTCATATGAGGGAATAAAGCATAGTTTTGAAAAACCATTCCTATACCTCTTTTATGTGGAGGAATACTGGAAATCGCATTTCCATCAAGGTATATCTCTCCATTAGTTGGTGTTTCAAATCCAGCTAGCATCATTAAACAAGTGGTTTTACCTGATCCAGAGGGACCTAACATAGTAATGAACTCACCTTCTGCAATGTCTAATTGGAGATCTTTGACAACTAAAACTTTGCCATCATAACTTTTATCTACTTTATCAAACTTAACGAATTCTTTATTAACGGACATAAATTAACTAACTATAAAACATTTGTAAGAAAAAATATCAACCTTAAATAATTAGCTTTTAACGTGAAGTTCTTTTGACATATTACAAAATAGTTCTGATCCTTTGTTAGTAACTCTAATAGCTTCTGAGGCTTCAACACCCCAATCTCCAAATTGCATAACAGCGATCATATGGAAACAAACATTTGGTTTTAGAACAGTCATATCACCTTTATAAATATTTAATGTGTGCTCTCCCCAATCCGGTGGATAGCCAATACCAATCGAATAACCAGTTCTTGATTTTTTTTCTATTCCATACTTATCCAAAACTTTCCAGAAAGCTTGCGCTACATCATTAGCAGTATTACCTGGTTTAGTAACACTTAGACCTGCATCAATTGCTTCAATAGTTTTTTTCATTGTATCGATTTTTAATTGATTAGGTTTTCCCAACAAAACTGTTCTAGCCATTGGAGCGTGATATCTTTTAAAAACCCCTGATAATTCAATAATAGTTGCCTCACCCTCAACAAATTTATCTTGTGATGCAGTCAAATGTGAAGCTGAAGTACCTTTTCCAGTTGGTAATAAAGTAGCGATACTTGAATACTCCCCACCAAATTCAGGCGATCCATAAAATAAAGATTTTTGAATTTCACCAACTGCATCACATTGTCTAACTCCAGGTTTGATTACGTCAAAAGCAGTTTTCATTCCAATTTCAGAAATTTTTGCTGCAGATTTCATGTAATTTATTTCAAAGTCAGATTTTACTAACCTCACCCAATTAACCAGTCTCTCTGAATCTTTTAAACTTGCATTTGGCAAACCCTGTTTAATTTTTTCATAACAAAATGCTGTAAAATAATGAGCATCCATTTCTAATCCTATAGAGAGCTTATCCCACTTTTTATCTTTAATAACTTTAACTAAATAATCGTAAGGATGTTTTGGCCAACTATGAATATAATGTTCATCATAAACAATTATGTTTTCCTTTTTTAAATATGTTTTTATGTAAGCCCCTCCAGCATCTTGATCTCTTACAAAACATATAGGTTCATCAGCATTTATATGAACCACTGCACATTGAGCATAATAAAATGACCAAGCATCATAACCGGTCAAGTAATTGATATTATTCGTGTCATGAGAAATCAAAAGTTCAATACCTTTTTCTTGCATCATTTTTTGAACTTTAGATAATCTTTGTTTGTATTCTTCTTTTGTAAAAAGCATAATTAAGAATTGTTAAACAAACTTCCAAAACCTTTGATGTTATTATTTTTTCCAATTTTTTCTAAAGTATCCCAAATCAATGTTTGATTGCTAGACAAAACAGGTTTGCTTAATTTTTTTTCTAGTCTATCTATAATGTTTAAAACCGGTAAGGCTGTGCAAGAAATGAATAAAGCATCAGCATCTTCAATATTCATATTAACTAGAGAGTCATAGATAAAATCTTGATCAACTTTTCCAATATCATAATCTGCAGCTATATCTAAATATGAATTAGAGACCACATCAAATTTTTCCTCTTTGAAATATTCAACAACCTCATTATTTAGTTTTTTACTATAAGGAGTAAAGATAGCTAATTTTTTTACCTTTAATTTTTTTAATGCTTTTATTGCAGCTGTGCTAGGGGTTGTTAATTCAGCCTTAGGTTTTGCTGCTCTTACTTTTTTCTCAATCACATTATGACCTGTTGCTATTGTTCCAGAGGTACATCCATAAACAACACAATCTATATCCTCATTGGGTAAAATATTATTTGTAACTTCAGTTACTTTATCAGACATTTTTATTAAATTTTCTCTTGTTAAAGGATTATAACATTCAATTCTGTTAACAAAAAAATCAATCTCTTTATCTTTAATTACATTTATAAAATCCCTCTCAATCATAAAATCAGTAGCTAAAGCAATTAATCCAATCCTTGGATTAGAGTTTTTTTTAAACCGAGGTTCTATTTTGTTTAATTTCATACAAAATTAATATGTAGTAAGTCTAGATTAATTAAACGCGTTATAAAATAAGATAATTTGCTTGTTGAAAATCTTTACAAATCAGATTTAATTTAATTTATATAAATTAATTGTTAACTAAATATAGAGGATAATAATGAAAAGACTAATTGTTGCTGCTTTCATATTTGTTTCAACTTTTTCGACAAATGTTTTTGCAGAAGTAAAAATGGGAATAATTTTAGGATTTACTGGTCCTATTGAGTCTCTCACACCCGCTATGGCTGCATCTGCAGAACTTGCTTTTAAAGAGGCATCTGACTCAGGTTCACTATTAGGTGGAGAAAAAATTTCAGTAGTAAGAGCAGACTCAACTTGTGTTGACTCAGCGGCAGCAGCAGCAGCAGCCGAAGGTGTGATTGCACAAGGAGTAGCTGCAATTATGGGTGCTGATTGTTCAGGTGTTACAGGTGCTATTGCATCAAATGTTGCTGTACCAAATGGTGTAGTAATGATTTCACCCTCTGCAACATCTCCAGGATTGACAACTTTAGATGATAAAGGGTATTTCTTCAGAACTGCTCCATCAGATGCTAGAGGTGGACAAATTCTTGCAGATATTACTAAAGATAGAAAAGTAAAAAGTGTAGCTATCACTTATACAAATAACGATTATGGTAAAGGTTTAGCTGATGTTTATAAAGCAGCAGTAGAAGCTCATGGAATAAAAGTAACTACAGTAAATGCTCATGAAGATGGAAAAGCAGATTATTCTTCTGAGGTAGCAACACTAGCCTCAGCGGGTGGTGATGCCGTAGCTGTTATTGGATATCTTGACCAAGGTGGAAAAGGTATTATTCAAGCTTCTTTAGACTCTGGTGCATTTGACAGATTTATTTTATCAGATGGTATGATTGGTCAATCATTAGTTGATGCATTTGGAAAAGATTTAAGAAAGTCTTTTGGTTCAATGCCTGGATCAACTGGAAAAGGTGCTGGAGTTTTTGCTGGTGTAGCAAAAGCCGCTGGTATTGACAGTTCTGGTCCATACACTGGTGAGTCATACGATGCAGCTGCTTTAATTGTTTTAGCAATGCAAGCAGGTAATTCAGCTGATAGAGCATCGATAGCAAAAAATGTGATGGATGTTGCAAACGGCCCTGGAACAAAAATTTATCCAGGTGAACTTAAAAAAGGTTTAGATTTATTAGCTAAAGGTAAAAAAGTTAACTACGAAGGCGCAACAGGAGTTACTTTTACCAGCGTCGGTGAGGCTGAAGGTTCTTTTTTGGAACAAGAAGTTAAAGGCGGAAAATTCAAAACTAAAAAACAAAGATAATTTACCTTAAAATTAAAACCCCCAATTTATATATTGGGGGTTTTTTTAAAAAAATAAATATTTATCAACCATATATAAAGCCCAAGCAAAAGCTGCACCTAAAATTATATATTTCATCTTTTCTATTTTATTTCTATTTTTTCTGGAAGTATACCTTTTGGTCTATATCGCATTATCAATAACAAGCCTATTCCCATCATCAAAAATCTAAAATATGGGACGCTTTCAATTAAATGAACTTTTAAAAAATTAGTGTCAGCTAAACCAGCTGTTGTTAAATTAACTAAATATAATCCAATAGGTGCTGATTCAATCCATAAAAACCAAACCACAAAGCCCCCTAGAATTGCACCAAAATTATTTCCACTTCCACCTACTATGACCATCACCCAAATTAAAAAAGTATATCGCATAGGTCTGTAACTGCCAGGAGTAAACAATCCATCTTGGGTTACTAACATGGCACCAGCAATTCCAACTATAGCTGAACCTAAAACAAAAATTAGTAAATGTTGTTTCACCACATTTTTGCCCATTGCATTCGCTGCTTCTTCATTATCTCTAATAGCTCTCATCATTCTACCCCATGGAGAATAAAGAGCTTTTTGAGTTAGAATTAATAAAATGATAACAACAATTAAAAACAAACCTGAATAACAAAGTTTTACAAAAATTGATGATCCCTCAATGACCAATTGATTTAGAGCAGCTTGTCTCTCCATTAAATCTGTTATTAAATTCAATCTACTTGAGTTAAATTTTTCAACTAAATTTATAAACCAATCTGTTTGTTGTAAATTAACCTCATAGGGTGCAGGGCGCTTCAGTCCAATAACATTTTTTACACCTCTGGTGAGCCAATCTTCATGTTTAATAATTGCTATAACAATTTCAGATATTAACAAAGTAGCTATTGCCAAATAGTCTGCCCTTAAACCCAAGGCAACTTTACCAATTACAAATGCTAACCCACCTGCAAACACGGCACCAACGATCCAAGAAAAAATAATTGGCAGACCAAGTCCACCAAGAAATCCTGTTTTTGCTGGATTTACTTCCTCTATAGCTTCAATCCCTGGTTCAGATACAAATCTAATGATTATTATTCCTGCAATTACAATAGCTGCGATGATATAGGTTCTAACTTTTGATTTTTCATATTTTTTTAATACGTATCTAACGGCTAATACCATTCCTATTATTAGTAAAAAACTTAAAAGAATATTAGATCCGCCCGCGTTCCATGCTTCTTGAACTGGATCAACAGAGATTAAAACTGCCGCTAAACCACCTAAAGCAGTATATCCCATTATACCAAAATTAATAAGACCAGCATAACCCCATTGAATATTAGCTCCCATTGTCATAACTGCTGAAATCAAACAAAGATTAAAAATTGATAAAGCTATATTCCAAGATTGAAAAATTCCAACAAGAATAATTAATCCAATCATTATAATATAAGCTGCAATTACATTTAAATTTTTTCTCACAATATTTTTCCTCTAAAAATTCCAGATGGTCGGTAAAGCAGTACAATGACAAGAATTGAAAATGATACTGCAAATTTATAATCTGTTGATAGTAATTGTACTAAAGTATTTGGCTCTAAACCTTCTGGCAATAGATACATAAAAAATTTTTTATACGCATAAGTTAAAAGAATTTCAGAAAACGCAATTACATATCCACCTAAAAATGCACCAAAAGGATTTCCTATACCTCCAACAATAGCTGCAGCAAAAATTGGCAGCATATTATTGAAATAAGTAAATGGTTTAAAACTTTTGTCTAAACCATATAATGCTCCACCAATGGTTGCCAACACCCCTGCTATTATCCAAGTAATTATAACGATCTTTTTTGGGTCAATTCCAGACAACAAAGCAAGATCTTCATTATCAGAATAAGCTCTCATGCTTTTTCCTGTTTTTGTTTTATTTAAAAACCAAAAAAGAGCTGAAACTAAAATAAATGTTACAATAATTGTAATTACTTGAGTGGATTTGATTGCAAGGCCTTCGTTAAGACCTGTCATTTCTTTAAACTCACCAGCTTTAATCAAAAATTTTTCACCATCAAAAAATCTTCTATCAGATGGACCAATGATTATTCGAACAACTGCTTGGGTGACGAACATTACTCCAATACTCACCATTGCTAATTGAACAGGGGGGCTTTTGCTTATTCTATAGTATTTGAAAACAAATTTATCTATCAAAAGCATATAACCAACCATAAATATTATAGCAAAAGGAATTGCAATAAGAGCAGTGGGTAAAATGCCTAAAGTTATTCCTAAAGATTGAAAATACCATGTAAACAAAATTGTGACCATGGTTCCAAAAGACATCATATCTCCAGTGGCAAAGTTTGCGAACCTTAAAATCCCATATATCAATGTTACAAAAATTGCACCTAAAGCTAGTTGAGATCCATAGGCTAGTGCTGGTACAAAAATATAATTTAATAAAAGTACAATCGCATTCACATAATCCATATCAACCGCCTAAAAATGAACTTCTTACTCTTGGATCATTTAGTAATTCTTTTCCTGTTCCTGAATAACGATTTTCTCCAGTGACCAATACATAGCCCCTGTCTGAAATACTTAAAGCTTGTTTGGCATTTTGTTCGACCATCAGTATTGCAACATTTGTACGTTTAACTTTTACAATATGATCAAACAATTCATCCATTACAATTGGAGAAACTCCTGCAGTTGGTTCATCTAACATTAAAACTGATGGTTTGATCATTAACGCCCTACCAAGCGCAACCTGTTGTCTTTGCCCTCCTGATAATTCACCAACTAATTGATTTCTTTTTTCACTTAATATTGGAAACAACTCATAGATTTCATTTATTACTGAATTATAACTTTCATCAATTAAGAAAGCTCCCATTTCTAAATTTTCCTCAACAGTCATTCCTGCAAAAACATTTTTGGTTTGAGGTACAAATGAAATTCCTGACTTAACTCTATCTTGAGGAGATAATTGTGTAATATCTTTACCATCAATTACTACTGAGCCAGATTTTAAATTTAATAAACCTAGCATTGCTTTCATTGCGGTTGATTTTCCCGCACCATTAGGACCCAAGATTGAAACAATTTCTCCTTTATCTACATTCACTGAGCAAGAATTAATAATGTCTGGACCATTTCCATATCCACCTGTCATCCTATTTCCCTCAAAAAAAGCCATTATCAATTATCCTTTATTTTTGATCCCCTGCCTAAATAACTTTCAATTACTTTTTCATCTTTTTTGGCATCTTCCACTGAACCCTCAAATAATACTGATCCTTCAGCCATCACAATCACAGGATCACATAATCTTCCTATGAAATCCATATCATGTTCAATCATACAAAATGTATATCCTTTTTCTTTATTTAGCTTTTCAATCGCTGTACCAAGATCTTTCAGTAGTGTTCTATTCACGCCTGCACCCACTTCATCTAACAAAACTAACTTTGCATCTACCATCATTGTTCGACCAAGCTCTAACAATTTTTTTTGACCCCCAGATAAATTTCCTGCTAGCTCATTTCTTAAATGCCCTAAATTTAAAAACTCTATGACTTCAATAGCTTTTCGCTTAATAATATTTTCTTCTTTCAGGATTAATGAAGGTTTAAATATTGCATTTATTAATTGTTCACCTGACTGATTACCAGGAACCATCATTAAATTTTCTAAAACTGATAAATTTGTAAATTCATGTGCAATTTGAAAGGTTCTAAGTAAACCTTTTGAAAATAATTCATACGCAGGCACATCAGTTATATTTTCGTTGTTAAACATGACACTACCAGCTGAACATTTTAAATTTCCAGCAATCAAATTAAATAAAGTAGTTTTTCCAGATCCATTAGGACCAATTATTCCAGTTATAGTACCCTTCTTAACTTTCAATGAACAATCTGATACCGCCGCTAATCCACCAAAATATTTTGATAGATTATTTATTTCTAAAATATTTTCTGACATCAATTATTTGTGAAGTCTTTTGTAAATTCTATTTAATGTATTTACTAGAGATTTATAAGCCCCTCTCCTATTCATTTCTCTTAAACCTTGTTCGTTTAAACCTTTTGGAGTTTGAGACTCTTTGACTAAATATCTTAAATCTTTTTTTGAATTTACAACTGCGTCTTCGGATAGGGCCAAAAATAAAGTAGTTATATATTTTTGTGCATCAGATCTTTTAATACCTTTTTTTATCAACCAATTACTCATCACGTTTAATATTTCGTAATAAGATGCCATCATCCCTGATGTTGACCAAAAATTAATCGATAATTTTTCATTTTTAATTTCAATAGTTGATCCAATTTTATTAAAAAAATTTTTAACTTTTTTATTTGGTGGGTAGATAGGTACTGGCCCTTTTTTAAGAGAAATCGGTGGAAGAGGTATAGCTCTTACTAAGTCTGCTTTTACCTTTATCATTTTTCGAAGTTCAGAAAGATTTATAGTTGAGATAAAACTTATTATTGTTTGACTAGATCTAAATCTTAAATTTTTAATAATTTTCTCACCAACAGTTGGCGTGACTGCTAAAAAAATCCAATCACAATTATCAATAATTGTTTGATTATTCCTTCCAATAAATATCTTTTTAAACTTTTTTTTTAGTCCTTTTGCAATAAGACTATTTCGTGATGAAATAAATATCTTTTTATAATTAATTTTTGAAGAACATATTCCAGATATAACTGATGATGTTATTTTTCCAGTTCCTATAAAACCTAATTTCATAAATATCTTATAGTGATTAATTTATATTAATTAATAAAAAAAGAACCTCTAATTCGTAACAACTCTCTACTTAAATCTTTATGTTCTTTAAAGGCTTTTCTGCCATGAAGCCAGAAATAATTATTTGCTACTACAGATGATCCCACTGGAAGTTTAGTTATTATCTTCTTATTACTTTCCTCTAAATTATCAGATAATTTTTGTAGAAAAGAACCTTGTTTCATATTTTTGGGTTCAGGAAATTGATCAATGTATGAAATTTGAGCCCTTCCATCTTTATCAGATGAAAATACTGGATGTTCAACTTTATAATCAATATTTTTACTTTTAGGAGAACCCCAAAGAAAATCTTCTTTTCCAACAGGATCATTAAATAATTCATCACAATGTTCCCAATCATCGAGATGAAGCATAGCAGTTTCTCCACCCTCAACATTTTTTTCCTCAATTTTGGACATTAACAACCAGTCAGTTTTTTCTTTTACATAGGTTCCATCAGTATGTAGATCCATATTTTTGTAGGCTTTTCTGAGATAAGAATCACTTTTGTCCTCGTGCTTAACATAAAATCTAGCATAATATTTTCCAGCCATTGCATCATGATTAGGGTTTCCAATAAGATGCGCAACTGCAGTTGAAAGTTTTACTAAAAAACTATCATCAATTTTAGATATTAAATTTTTGGGTTTAATAATAAAACAACCAGTATTTCGATCTCTAATAATTTTATTAATTAATTTAGATAATTTGTTATTACTTAAATCATCTAAACTTTTCGCGATAGTAAATCTAGTAAATGGTTTATATTCTAATGCAGTAATATCAAACTTATTAAAAGGAAAGATAAGTTTATTTAAAATTTCATCACCAATATCTATGTTAATTATTCTTGGAGATTGGTCATTTTTATTTATTTCAAATCCATCAATTTTTTCAATCATAAGTAACTGCTAAAAAGTGTAAGTATGATACCAGAGAAAATTGTTGGGTAAACTAAATTTTTTTTAGCTATAAAAAAAAGCCCGATTGATAAAATTATCACAATAAGTCGTAGTAAATAATCTATCTCAGATAATAATCCTGATGGGAAAATGACAATCCTAGCTATTAATGCTGCCAACGTCGAGTATGCCAAGCAATTAAACCATCTAAATATTTTGGAAGTTTCTTTAATATTTTCTGAACTAACAACACCTAAAAATCTTGACAAAAATGTCGCTAAAGAAGTTATTAAGATAACTAAAAAAATATTACCTGTCATTAATTTCTCCAACAAAAAATGCAATTGTTCCAGCCACAAAACCACCAAATAAAATACACCACTCTGGTGATAGAAAATAAAAAGCTGGACCTAAAATTGCACCAAGGATAATTGACAAACTTATTTTAATAGTTTTCATCGCCCCCACCATCATACAAGTAAAATAAATTGGATTAATTATTGCTAACCCAATTAACATATCTCTATTTAAAAAATCTGAGGCGATATAGCCGATAAACGTTGAAAAAATTGCTACTGACCAGGTTGCTGTACCGATACCAATCCAAAAATCTATCCTTGCCTCTTTTTTTATTTGTTCATAATTGTCTTTCATTATTAGCCATGATGAGACAGCAATAAAGTGACATGATAAATAATATTTCCATTTTGGTTGTTTTTGGTGCATCAACAAAGGCATTAAGGAAATTGTCATTGGATACAATCTTGCATTTACTAACCAAACAGCAATGAAGATATTTATTAATGATGAACCAATAATTAATGACTCTGCCATCACTAATGAACCAGGTAAGGCATAAGTTAAAAAAGTTGAAAAAAGACTCTCTTGAATTGTAAAACCAATATTTTTTAAAAGAGCCCCAATTGCTATAAAGCTAGCACCTAAAGCTATAGCTGGACTCCCAACACCTTTGATAGATGCAAATCCTTTCAAAAAATATTTTGAATCAATCATTAACCGCCTAGGAATAGGCGTCCAACATCAGGATTATTTAAAAGTTCATCTCCTTTACCTGCTATTGCAGTTTGTCCTGATACTAAAACATAACCAATGTCGGCAAACTCTAAACCTTTCTTTGCATTTTGTTCAACAAGGATAATTGTTTTTTTTTCATTTTGTTGAAGGTCTCTTAAAATTTCGAATACCATTTCAATATATCTTGGCTCTAATCCTATTGAAGGTTCATCGACAAGTAAAACTGACGGTTTCATAACAAGCGCTCTTGAAATTTCTAATAATCTTCTTTCACCACCAGACAAAACTTTTGCAGGTTGATTTCTTCTGTTTCTTAATCTTTCATACTTCTCAAGAATTCTCTCAGCTTCTTGAAATGACTCCTCAGTTTTATCTTTGATAAATCCTCCCATCAAAAGATTTTCCTCAACTGTCATATCAGGGAAAACAGAATTATCTTGTAAAATATACGCAATACCAACTGATTTTAATTTTTCAGCTGGTGATAAATTGGTTATCTCTTTTCCATCAATTTCTATTTTGCCAGAAAAAATATTAGTAAATCCATAAATTGAATGAAGAATAGTTGATTTACCAGCACCATTTGGTCCTATTAAACAAAGTGATTGAGCCTTGCTGACACAAAGATCGAAACTGTGGAGAATTTCCATTTTCCCATAACCAGCATTGAGATTTTTTATTGTCAGATGAACATTGCTTGGAGATAAATTTTGTAAATCTTTAACACCAGGGGCTTTACCTAAAACTTCATACTGATTAGACATTATTGAGCTCCCAAATAAGCATCTACAACACGTTTATCATTTTTAATTTCATTTGGTGAACCATTTGCAAGCATTTTCCCATGTGCTAAGCAAAAAATATCCTCAGCCAATTGCATAATTACTTTCATATTATGTTCAATTACTAATAACGTGATACCAAAATCTTGATTTACTTTTATTAGTCTATCTATAATTCCATTAATTAAAGTTGGATTAATTCCAGCTGTGGGTTCATCTAATAATAACATTTCTGGTTCATTCATTAATGCCATTGCTAATTCTAACAGCTTTTGTTGACCAAAAGATAAATCCCCTGCACGTAGATTTCTCTTTTGATATAAACCAACAAAATTTAGTAAATTTTCTGCCTTTTCTGTAAGATCTTTTGGTATTTTAGAAAATATTGTAAATATACTTGCATCACTCCCTTTATGACTAATTAACATATTTTCTACACAATTTAATTTTCCATAAATTCGTGTTTGCTGAAAAGTTCTTAATAAACCAAGTTTTGCAATAATTGGAACTGGTAATTCTGAAACCTCTTTACCATTGAACTTAATAGAACCATTGTCTATTGGATAAGTTCCAACAATAGAATTGAATAAAGTTGTCTTGCCAGAACCATTTGGTCCTATCAAACCAACTATTTTTCCTTTCTTAACATTCATCGATATATCAACATTTGCTTTAACACCACCAAATGATTTACTCACGTTGTTAACTTCTAAGATACTCATTTTAATTCTACCTGTGCTTTTCTATCAGCTTCATCAACGACTTCTCCAAATCTTTCGGGATATTTTTCTCTTAACCATCCCAT
>CABZEV010000021.1 GCA_902524865.1 uncultured Pelagibacteraceae bacterium
CAAGATCAACACTTTACATGCTTGAAAGTACTAAAAGATATTGTCCACAAGCAACATTTATATTTGTATCAACTAATAAAGTTTATGGCGACACACCAAATAAACTCAAAATTAAGGAAAAAAAAGAGAGATTTGATATAGTTGATAGCAGGTTTAAGAATGGTATTAACGAAAATCTATCCATAGATACGTCAACCCACAGTCTGTTTGGTGTATCAAAATGTTCTGCAGACCTGTTAGCTCAAGAATATGGTAGAAATTTAAAATTAAAAACTGGCATATTTAGAGCTGGCTGTATTACAGGTCCAAAACATTCAGGAGCTGAACTTCATGGTTTTTTAAATTATTTAGTTAAGTGTAATTTAAAAAAGATAAAATATAATATATTTGGATATAAAGGTAAGCAAGTACGAGACAATATACATAGCTATGATTTAATAAATGCATTCTGGCATTTTCATTTAAAACCAAAAAAAGGTGAAGTTTATAATATTGGCGGATCATTAAAAAATAATTGTTCAATTTTGGAGGCTATAAAATTGATTGAGACAATGACAAATCAAAAAATGATATATTCTTTTAAAAATAACAACAGAGTAGGGGATCACATTTGTTATATTTCAGATATTTCAAAATTTAAAAAGGATTACCCAAAATGGAAATTAAGATATTCTCTAAAAAATATAATCGAGCAAATTATAAAAGAGATTACTGAACGATCACTTCGGTAGAAGTATTATCCACTGCATTCTAACCGGTCTACCCTCAGACATCATTAAATATTTTTCATCTTCTGTAAAATCATGTAAAATATCATAATCAGAAGGACTTTCAAAATTATCTTCAATTAACTTTATTTTAAAAAATTTCCTTATCGTTTTATAAAATGAACTAGTTTTCCTTTTATTTAATATAAGGAAGTTATGGTCTTCAATTATAAAAAAAGATTTTGAAAAATATCTACAAAAACTTTCATTAAATAATTCAAATTCATTCCCTTCAATATCAAAAAGAAATAAAGTTTTTTTTAAATTTTTTATTCCTAAATTTTTAAGAGAATCAAAATTTGCCTCAGAATAAACTGAAATTTTTTTTTTAACATTATTATTGATTGCGTTTTTTATTAAAAGATCTCTACTTATTTTATTAATTTCAAATGCTGCTGCTGTTTTAAATATTTTTTTTTTTAATAAGCTTATAATATGAAAACCTTCAGCTGCTCCACAATCTACAAAAAAATTTAATTTGAATTTTTTTTTTAAATAAATTATTTTTTTTTGGATCTGTTTCTCATAGGTCCCTAAATATTTAGAACCAAAATCTGTATTTGACCAACTACTCTTAAAAATTAGCCTTGTACCAGAATATGGTCCAAAGAGAATTTTCTCTTTTGAATATTTGGCCAATTTTTTTCCTAATTCATACTTTTTTTTATCTATAAAATTCCAAATTCCATTATTTTTATAATTTTTATTTTTAAAATAAAAATATATCCCATCTAAACCATTTACCTTAAATATTAATTTATACTTTTTAAATTTTTTTAAAAAATATTTTAATGCAAAAAATGTGATGAGTAATAAAATTAATTTTAAAAAGATACTGATTAAATACATAAATGATAAGCAAATTTGAGAATGAAGATATCTTAATAAAATTTTTTTTAAAAGGTTAATTTCTGATTCTGTCGTGTTTAGATCTCTGGCGGAGAGAGAGGGATTCGAACCCTCGAAACAGTTTCCCGTTTACACACTTTCCAAGCGTGCGCCTTCAACCACTCGGCCACCTCTCCTTTTTTTATTTACTATAATATCCAATCTTTAAATTTTTCTTTATTATTAAAGATATATTTAGGAAAACTTTCATCAAAATCTATTCTTTTATAATCATAATCTCTATCAAATAAATCAATATTATTTTTAATTGAATAATCAATTTTTTTTAAATCATTAAAGTTATGATTATTAAACTCTGCATGAGCATATGATCCTAGTTTGAGTTTTATTTGATCAGCGTTCATCAAAAAAGAAAAGTGCCAACCACCACTTTTTATAATATTCCATCTGATCATTTTAAATTTCCAAAATGAATATTTTTTTACTTTCTGATCTCTTAACCATTGAGGTGATTTAAGATATTTTTTTTTACAAATTTTACTCCCAAACCAAAATGGTGTTGTTTCATTTTGTAAGTTTAATTTATAATAGAATAACTTTTGCTTAAAAACTGTAAACTTGTGTTCATGTAATTTTTTTAATTTATCTAAATCTGGTATTTCATCTACATCTGAAATAATTATATAGTCATCTTCATCTAAATCTCTTATACCGTGAATAATATAATTTCTTTGATAATTTTCTCTATCCCAATTCGTCATTCCGTCTGGGAATTCTTCAATTACCAAATATTTAATTTTATCTTTAAATTTTTTAAAATTATCGATATTAAAATTAAGTTTTTTTTTGTTTCCTTGATGATCAAATTTAGACTCTACTATTACAAATTTATCAACATACTTAGTTAATGTATTTATTCTTATGTCTAATATTAATTCTTCATTATTATATAAAAAACAATCAATAATTTTCATCTAGTTTTCTTTATTAATTTTTAATACTCCAATAAAAGCTTCTTGTGGAATTTCTACTCTGCCAAATTGTTTAGACCTGGCTTTACCTTTTTTTTGTTTTTCTAAAAGCTTTCTTTTTCTGTCTGTGGCTCCACCACCATGTATTTTTGTTAAGACGTCTTTTTTAAATCCTTTGATTGTTTCTCTTGCAATAATTTTAGCTCCGATTGCTGCTTGAACAGGTATCATAAAATTGTGACGTGGGATTAAGTCTTTTAGTTTTTCACAAACTTCTCGACCAGTTTTTTGTGCAAAATCTTTATGGATCATCATTGCTAAAGCATCTACCGGTTCCCCATTAACTAAAATTCCTAATTTTACTAAATCTCCCACTCTATGTTCAATTATTTCATAATCAAAACTCGCATATCCACTTGTCATTGATTTTATCCTGTCATTGAAATCAAATACTACTTCATTTAAAGGAAGTTCATAACTTATCACAGCTCTATTTCCAGAATAACTAAGATTTGTCTGAATACCTCTCTTATCCTGACAAAGTTTAATTATTGAACCTAAAAATTCATCGGGGGTTATGATTGTTGCCTTTATCCATGGTTCTTCGATAAATTTAATCAAAGTTGGATCAGGAAGACTTGACGGATTTTGCAAGTCAATCACTTTTCCGCTATTTAATTTTACTTTATAAACTACACCAGGTGTTGTTGTTAACAAATTTACATCAAATTCTCTCTCAAGCCTTTCAGTAATAATTTCAAGATGAAGTAAACCTAAAAAACCACATCTAAAACCAAGTCCTAATGCAGATGAGGACTCAGCTTCAAAAGAAAAACTTGAGTCATTTAATTGTAATTTAGCTAATCCATCTTTTAATTTTTGATATTCAGAGCTATCAACAGGGAATAATCCACAAAATACAACCGGTTTACTAGGTTTAAAGCCAGGTAAAGCTTCAACTGAGGGCTTACTAAACTCACAAATAGTATCACCCACTTTTGTCTCAGATAAAACTTTTATTCCTGTAGTAATAAATCCTATTTCTCCAGTGTTAAGTTCACTCACATCTTTTGCTTTTGGAGTGAAAACACCAACCTTTTCTACAATATAATCTTGATTAGTTGAAAGCATTTTAATTTTCATATTTTTTGTAATTTTACCATTAATAACTCTTATCAATATAACGACACCTAAATAAGTATCATACCAGCTATCTACCAATAAACATTTTAATGCTTCATTTGGTTTTCCTATAGGACCCGGTAATTCATTAACAATTTTTTCTAAAATTTCTTCTATACCTTCACCAGTCTTTCCGGAACATGGCACAGCATTTTCAGTATCAATACCAATAACATCTTCGATTTGTTTTTTCGTCTTTTCCAAATCTGAAGCTGGTAAATCAATCTTATTTAAAATAGGAATTATTTCATGATTAATATCTAAAGCTTGATAAACATTGGCTAAAGTCTGAGCCTCGACACCTTGTGTACTATCCACAATTAATATTGATCCCTCGCAGGCATATAAAGATCTACTTACCTCATAACTAAAATCTACATGACCAGGGGTATCTATAATATTTAGCATATAATCTTTTCCATTTTTTGCTTTGTAATTCAATTTTACTGTCTGTGCTTTTATTGTAATACCTCTTTCTCTTTCTATATCCATTGAATCAAGAACTTGTGATTTCATTTCTCTCTCAGACAAACCACCACATTTATGAATTATTCTATCAGCTATTGTAGATTTCCCATGATCAATATGAGCAATAATTGCAAAATTTCTGATATTATCGATTCTACTCATTTTAATTTTAAGATCGAATTTTAGCGCCAGTTTTATTTTCCACTGCTTCTATGATTGAATTATTAATTTTCTCTAAGTCCTTATCGTTCAAAGTTTTTTCTAATGACTGAATTGTTAAATTGATCGCTATAGACTTTTGGTTGTCTGGAATATTTTCACCTTCATAAACATCAAAAACTTTTATTTTACTAATAAGATTTGGATTCACATTAGAAATTACGCTTATTAACTCTTGTGCTTCTACATCTTTATTAACTACAAATGCAAAATCTCGCTCTGATTTTTGAAAATCCGATACAGCAAACTTCGATTTTTGATCTTTCAGTGTTTTTCTTGAAAGTTTTAAATTTTCTAAAAAGATTTCAAAACCTACTAAATTTTCAGTTTTAATATCAATTTTTTTAAGAATATTAGGATGAATTTCACCAAAATAAGCTGCAACTTTATCTTTACTATGATCTAAGAAAATTCTACCGGACTTGCCTGGATGATAATAATTGGGTGTTTTGCTATCAATAAAAAAATGATCAGAGTTATAACCTGCTTCGCTCAAAGTTTGTACTACATCTCTTTTTGCATCAAATAAATCAATATTTCTCTCTTTATCGATCCAAGAAAGTCTTGATTTTTTACCAGCTGACAAACCACAAACTACTGTCTTTTGTTCACCTGGTCTAGAACCAGTAAAAATTGGACCTATCTCAAATATTGATAAATCTCTAAAACCTCTATCCAAATTTTTACTCATATACATGATTAAATTTGAAAATATGGAATTCCTTAAAACTCCCAATTCAGAACTTATAGGGTTTACAATTTTTATTTCTTTAACAGCTTCTCTAAAGTGATCGTTATAATTTTGATCTGTAAATGACCATGTTATTGTCTCTAAATAACCCTTTGAAGCAATTGCTCTTTGTAAGAAATGGAATAATCTTTGAGTTTGAGTTAAAGTAGACTTAGATCTATCTTTAATTGGGTCAATAGTTCTTATTTTATCATAACCACTTATTCTTACCAACTCTTCAATAATATCTATTTGTTGTGAAATATCCGGTCTCCAAGAAGGAACTATCAACTTTAAAAAATTTTTTTCTTTTTTAATAATAAAACCAAGATCAATCAAAATTCTTCGCATTTCCTTTTCAGAAATTTTAAATCCAACTATATTTTCAAAAGAATTTTCGTCAAAGTTTATAGTTTTAGTTTTATAAGACCCAATTTTTTGTATATCGATTTTACTAATTTCGCCACCGCAAATTTCTTGAATTAGCGATGCTGCTTTCTTTAAACCAGTTTCGATGGATAATGGATCAATTCCTCTCTCAAATCTAAATTTTGCATCTGTATCTAAATTCAATTTTTTTGCCGTATTTCTAATTGATTTTGGATCAAAATAAGCAGACTCTAATAATATATTTTTTGTGTCAAATTCTGTACCTGATCTGATGCCACCAATAATTCCACCTAATCCTAAAACTCCTTTGTTGTCACTAATAACACACATATTTTTTTCTAACTTATAAATTTTATTATCCAGTGCTGTAAATTCTTCCCCAGACTTTGAGTTTCTTACGATTATCCCTTTTTCAATTTTGTCGGCATCATATGCGTGCAATGGTCGATTAATATCAAGCATTACATAATTTGTTATATCAACAATAGCTGAAATAGGTTTTTGACCAACTGAAATTAATTTATCTTTAAGCCATTGAGGACTCTCTGTATTTTTAACATTTTTTATTAGACAACTTCCAAAAATACTGCACACTTGTCCTTTCTCTTTATTAATCTTAACTTTTAAAGTTTGTTTTGTTTTTAATTTAATTTGTTTTTCTTTAGATACTTTTAACTTTCCAAAACCTGAAGCTGCAAGATCTCTAGCTATTCCCTTTATACCAAGACAATCTGGTCGATTAGGTGTAATAGATAAGTCAATAAGATTAGATTTTGATTTTGATTTTGAAAAATAACTTTTACCAATATTTTTTTCATATTTTTTTGATAATTCGGTAATTCCTTCGCTCTCATTAGATAAATTTAACTCAGACGCAGAGCAAAGCATTCCGTAAGAAGTTACGCCTCTAATTTTTGCTATTTCTAATTTTGTGTTAGTTTTTGGGATGATTGCACCTGGAGGTGCATATATGGTAATAAGTCCTTCGTTCGCATTGTTGGCGCCGCACACAACTTTTTTAAGCTCTTTCTCACCAACGTTTACATCACAAACTTTAAGTCGATCTGCGTTTGGATGTTTTTCTGTCTTGATAATTTTTGCAACTTTGAATAATTGATTATAAGATGAAAGACTTTCCACACTTTCTACCTCTAATCCTATATTAGTAAGTTGCTCTAAAAGATTTTTTTCTTTCAGATTAGTTTTTAAATGATCTTTTAACCAATCAAATGTGATTTTCATCTACTTAAGCCTCTATAGTTTGTAGGTACGTCTAAAGGATCAAATCCAAAATGATTTAACCATCTATAATCACAATCAAAGAAAGCTCTAAGATCATTAATTCCATATTTTAACATCGCCAATCTATCAATTCCTATTCCAAACGCATAACCTTGAAACTTTTTTGGATCGACCTTAACGTTTTTTAGAACATTTGGATGAACCATTCCACAACCTAGTATTTCAAGCCACTGATCACCTTCCCCTATAATAATTTTTCCATCTTTGATTTCATATCTAATATCAACTTCAGCGGATGGTTCTGTGAAAGGAAAATGACTAGGCCTAAATCTCATCTTTATTTTTTTTATTTCAAAAAATTCTTTGATAAAATAATTCAAACAACCTTTTAGATGACCCATATTAATATTTTTGTCTATATGAAGACCTTCAACTTGATGAAACATTGGTGAATGTGTTTGGTCACTATCCGATCTGTATGTTCTGCCAGGTGCAATTATTTTAAAAGGTGGTTTATCTTTTAACATTGTTCTAATTTGAACAGGGGACGTATGTGTACGTAACATTCTTTCTTTTTTATCATCAAGATAAAATGTATCATGCATATCCCTAGCTGGATGATTGTCTGGAGTATTTAAAGCAGTAAAATTGTTATATTCATTTTCAACATCTGGTCCTTCCTCTACACTAAAGCCTATTTCAGAAAATATAGAGGATATTGCATCAATTGTTTGTGATACAGGATGGATTTTGCCCCTTACAAATGATCGCTCTGGTAAAGTAACATCAATTTTTTCTTTTGCCAATTTTTCATTGATATTTGCTTTTTGTATTTCGTTTATTTTAAAATTAATAAGATCTTGAAGTTCATTCTTGATTATATTCAAATCAGATGCGAATTTTTTTCTTTCTGAGAAATCAATAGTAGCTATTTTTTTAAATTGAGATGAGACCAAACCATTTTTGCCAAATAATTCTGATTTAATTTGATTTAGTTCTGCTAGATCTAATTTGCCTTTTAATTTTGATATAAATTCGTCTTTTATTTTTTTTAGATCAGACATTTTTACAGATTATTTCTTCAGCGAAATAAAACAATAGTGAAGATTAATTTAAAGCAGATTGTGCTTTTTGGACAATAGTTTTAAAGGCTTCTGGGCTATCATAAGCTATCTCAGCTAAAATTTTTCTATCAATTTTAATTCCACATTTATTTAAACCATAAATAAACTTCGAATATGTCAAACCTTCAGCTCTTACACCCGCATTAATTCTTTGAATCCACAATGATTTGAAATCTCTTTTCTTGTTTCTTCGATCCCTGTATGCATATTGCATAGCTTTTTCCATGGCTTGCTTTGCAACTCTAATAGTATTTTTTCTTCTTCCCCACTGACTTTTTACAGCTTTTATAACTTTTTTATGTTTAGCTCTACTTGTTACACCTCTTTTAACTCTTGCCATTTTAACCTCTTAAGCTGTAAGGCATATACGATTTAACAATTTTACCATCTTGTTTTGACATCGCAGTAGTACCCCTAAGTTTTCTAATCTGAGAATTAGTTCTTTTTATCATTCCGTGCCTCTTTCCAGCTTGAGCCATCATAACTTTTCCTCTAGCTGAAATTTTAAATCTTTTTTTTGCTGAGCTTTTTGTTTTTAATTTTGGCATAATTGAACGAGGTTATACAAAGAATGTTGAAAATTTACAACCTATATTAAAGTCTATAAAGGTTGAATTACCATAATCATTTGCTTCCCATCAAACTTAGGTTGCAATTCAACTTTACCAATATCTTTCATATCCTCTTTAATTTTGGCCATCAACTCATTCCCTAAATGAGAGTGTTGAAGTTCACGTCCTTTAAAACGAATGGTAAACTTTACCTTGTCACCTTTAGCAATAAATTTTTTAGCATTTTTTACTTTAAATTCATAATCATGCGTTTCAGTCACTGGTCTCATTTTAATTTCTTTTAAAGCAATTATTTTTTGTTTCTTTTTTGCAAGGTTTGCTTTTTTTTGTGCATCATATTTATATTTTCCCATGTCCATAATTTTACAAACTGGGGGATTGGCATTTGGGGCAATTTCGATTAAATCTAAACCTTGATTTTTTGCCATTGAGATTGCTTCATTAGTATTCAAAACACCTAAATTTTCTCCATCGCTTGCAATAACTTGAACCTCGGGTGAGGAAATTCTGTTATTTGATCGAGGTCCACGATCCTTAGTTCTTCTTTGAAAATAGTTTTGCTTAAAATCTGCCACTTAAATATTTGAAGGTGCTTTGTTTAAAGCAGAAAATTTTTTTAGAAATGAGTTTAGTTCCATATTTTCTTGTTTATTAGAATCCAATCTTCTAATGGTTACTGAGTTACTGTCAACTTCTTTTTTACCACAAATTATTAAAAGAGGTATTTTTGCTAATGAATGATCTCTTATTTTGTAATTTAAATTATGATTTTTTAAATCAACTATTGATGTAATACCAGCTTCTCTTATCTTATTGAAAACTTTTTTTGCGTATACTTCGAAGTCTTCGGAAATAGGTATAACAACTGTTTGTAACGGAGATATCCAAAATGGAAATTTTCCAGCATAGTTTTCAATCAGAATACCTATAAATCTCTCAAGTGATCCAAATAATGCGCGATGTAACATTACAGGAACTTTCTTACTGCCATCTTTATCTACGTATGATGCATCTAGTCTACCTGGTAAATTTAAATCAACTTGGACTGTTCCACATTGCCAATCTCTTCCTATTGCATCTCTTAAAACAAATTCTATTTTTGGACCATAAAATGCTCCTTCACCTTTATTTATACTATACTGAAGTTTAGATGCTTTTACTGCTTTTAACAAAGATGCTTCAGCCTTGTCCCAAATCTCATCCTCACCAACTCTTACCTCTGGCCTATCAGCATATTTAAGAATTACATTTTCGAAACCTAGATCTTTATAAATTTCTAATATCAAATTTGTAACATTCAAACATTCACTTGTGATTTGATCTTCGGAGCAAAAAATATGAGCATCATCTTGAGTGAATGCTCTTACTCTTAATAATCCATGTAAAGCACCAGATGGTTCATATCTATGAACTTTTCCGAACTCAGTAATTCTTAGAGGTAAATCTCGATAACTTTTTAGACCTTGATTAAAAACTTGTATGTGTCCAGGGCAATTCATTGGTTTAATTGCAAAAACTTTTTCATCAGGAGTTTTTGAGGTATACATGTTTTTCCCATATTTTTCCCAATGTCCTGATTTTTCCCACAATAATCTGTCTAATACCTCTGGTGTATTCACCTCCTTGTATCCGGCTAAGTCCTGTTTAGCTCTCATGTAATTAATTAATTTTTGAAATAACGTCCAACCTTTCTCATGCCAAAAAACAGATCCCGGACTTTCTTCTCTAAAATGAAACAAATCCATTTCTTTGCCCAATTTACGATGATCTCTTTTTTCTGCCTCTTCAATTCTTTTTAAATAATCATCTAAATCTTTCTGGGATGCCCAACTTGTTCCATAGATCCTTTGAAGCATCTCATTTTTTGAGTCACCTCGCCAATATGCGCCTGAAACTTTTGTAAGTTTAAAGGCTTTGCCAATTTTACTAGATGATACTAAGTGAGGTCCTCTACATAAATCATACCAAGTATCCCCATGATGATAGACTGTAAGTTCTTCAG
>CABZEV010000022.1 GCA_902524865.1 uncultured Pelagibacteraceae bacterium
TAGTTCAATGGGCAAATCCTCTAGCAAATCATGATCAAAACTTTCAGACTTATCGTAACCTTTTGAGTCAAATAGAATTATATCTGAAATTTCTGAATAATCTTTATATTTAACTACATCATCTTTACCGGAAATAGTAAGAGCTGTGATTATTTTTTTTTGAAATTTTACTTTAATCTCTTTTGTTCTTTCAGGACTTACATCGTAAAGCTGATAATAATCAAAATTTAAGTTTTTGGTTTTTTCCAAGATCTCGTCATTTGGGTTTACAAGCACTGAGACAAAAATGACTTGTTTTTTATCTACATTAATTAAATTTTTCAATTTTTCATATTCAACAAACCTTTTACTTTTTTCATAGTTTGCAATGAAACCTATCATTGTCGGTTTATGATTGTGATTTAAAATATAGTTTAAAGTTTCAGGATCTGAGACCCCACAAATTTTTAAACCTTTGATCATTGGCTTAAGTGATCGATTAGATTTTGAATATTTTTTTTGATATTCCCTTTGGTTATAGGCCTTCCCATTACAAGCCAGTCGCTACCATTTTTATAAGCTTGTTTAGGTGTCAAAACTCTTTTTTGATCATTTGATTTAGAATTAAATCTTATACCTGGAGTTATAATTTCTTTTTTAAATACTTTTTTAACTAGTTTTACTTCGTGAGCGCTACATACTATTGCATCTAACTTTGCTTTATTTGCCATTCTCGCCTGATGAAGAACTAATTTTTTTACATCTTTATTAAACCCAATGTCTTTTAATGATTTATTGTCTAATGATGTAAGAATGGTCACCCCAATTAATTTTATTTTCTCCGAAACTTTTTTTGTTGCTTTTAAGGCCTCTAACCCAGCGCTTATATGTATAGTTAAATAATTAATTTTTAAATCCTTCATCGCTTTAATTGTCGATGCACAAGTATTTGGAATATCGTGAAGTTTTAAATCTGCAAATATTGTCTCATTCTTTAATTTAGATAGAAAAGGTCTACCTTTTTTTGAGTTAAGAAATTCGAGTCCAAATTTATAACCTACTTTTATTTTTGAATTTTGAGTTTTGCTAATAATTTTTTTAATTTTTGAAATATTGGTGCTATCACATGCCACAAAGATTTTATTCTTTTTCATTATTTAACTTTTTAAACAGATATTTAGACATTTTCCATTTTATTGTTCTTTTTTTTGGTACACTTACTTTCTCCCCGGTTTTTGGATTTCTTCTAATTGAAGCTTTTTGAATATTAACTCGAAAAGTTCCAAAATTTCTTAGCTCCACTCCCTCACCTCTTTTTAATGTTTCTTTAATCTCTTTAAGAATAATTTCTACTACTTTATCAAGATCTCGAATTAAAAAGTTTGGATAGGATTTTTTTAGTTCTTTTATAAGCTTTGATTTTACAATAGCCAATTTATTTCAATCAATTCAAATTATTTTTTATCTTTTTTCTTTAAGTCTTCTGACAATGAAGAAAAAGGTAAATTTTTTCCTGAACCTTCTGCACCATATTTTTCCAAAGCTTCTTTTTTTTCTATTTCTTCTAAAAGTTTGATACTTAAGGTTGCTTTCCTTTTGTTTATATCCAAGTCAGAAATGGCACAATCAATTCTTTCTCCACCAGTAAATCTCGAAGTTCTTGTGTCAGCAGGGTTTATTGCAATATTAGATTTTTTTATTGGGAAATCCATTTCACATCCTTCTGGTCTGACAATTAACCCTTTAGAATCTGTGGAAATAATCTTAACTGTGATTGTTTGTTTTATCTTTTTGTCTTTAAACCAATCGAATGGATCTGCTTGAGTCTGTCTTAATCCTACTCTTATTTTTTGATCAGAAACTTTTATCTCTAGAACCTTAACTTTAATTTTATCACCTTTTTTGTAGTTATTTAGTTCTTGCTCGCCATTATTTGAATAAGTTAAATCATTACAATGTAGGAATGCGTCTACTTCTAAATTTTCAACTTTAAGGAATAATGAGTATTCGTTTTTGTTTACAACTTCTCCTTCAATAATTGATCCTACTGGAAATTTTTTGTCAAAAACTTCAAAAGGATTCTCTAAAGTCAATCTGTGTGATATAGCAACTCTTCTCTTGTCTTTATCAATTTCAGTTATGACACAATTTATCGTATCATTTATTTTAAACATTTTTTTCGCGGATGCATTTTTTTTACTCCAGCTTAATTCACTCGAGTGAAGTAATGACGTAAGTCCAGGTTCTAATTCACAAAAAGCTCCAAAGTCCATTATTTTTACAACCTTTACTTTATAAACCTTATTCAAATCATAGTTCTCTATATGCTCAAATGGATCAGGCGATAATTGTTTTACGCTACAACCTACTTGTAACTTTTCTTTATCAACCGATATAACTTTAAGGTCATGTTTTTCTCCAATATTAAAAACTTCATCGGGATGGTTAACTCTTGAATAAGATATTTCTTGTAGATGCACTAAGACATCTAATTCACCATTTACATTAAAAAAACATCCAAAAGTACTGTACCCTTTTACCTCTGCACCTTTAATGATATCGCCAACTTTATATTTTTCTATGATTTTTGCTTTATCTTCTTTTTTAAATGACGAAATAATTTCTCTTCTAGAAACGCAAGCATTTCCCCTTACCTTATCTAATTTAATTAAAGCAAATTTTTGTGGTTCATTCATTAAGTGACTAATATCTTTAAGCGGTTTATCACTGATTTGAGATCCTGGTAAAAACATTAAAGAGCCAGTGTCTATGTGCTCTACAATACATCCTCCTTTACATTTAGATGTGATTTTACCCATAATAGGTTCATTTTTTTCATACGCTTCAACTAGTTTATCCCAGCCTTTAATTTTTTGAGCTTTATTGGCTGAAACTAGTACCTCTCCATTTTTATCTTCAATTTTTTCTAAAAGAACTGGAATTGTCTCACCAAGCTTTATTTTTTCCTCCAAACCCATGCTCTTAAGCTCGTTAATATCTATAACAGGCTCACTTTTTAGGCCCTCTACAAAGAGAAAAACAAATTTATCTGTAATTTTATTAATTTTTCCCTCAATTATTTTCCCTTCTTCTATTTGAAACTTTGAAAGTTTTGAGTTCAATAATTTTTCAAATTCCTTAGAAGCTGGATTAGATAAATCTTTATAAATTTCCATTAACTATTTATTTTACTATCTATAATTTTTTTAATTTTTAAAAAACACGCTCTTTTAGATAACTTTGAGGTATTTATCAATATAGAATCTTCAGTTTTCTTTAAAGGTGATATACGTCTATTATAGTCAATTTTATCACGATTTTTGATACTTTTTAGGATTTCTGAATATGAAACATTTTTTTTTAGATTTTTTAACTCTAAATATCTTCTTCTAGCTCTGGTTTTTAAATTTGCAGTAATAAAAAATTTCAAATCTGCATCTGGAATAATTTTATAAGTAATATCTCTTCCATCTAAGCAAGAGCCATTGAATTTCTTTGGTGGTTTGTAAGCACATTGAATTTGAAAAGAATAAACAAGTTTTCTTATATATTTGTCTTTTGCTATTAAAGAAGCTTCATTTCCTACCTCATCTGATAATAAATTTTTATTTTGAAGACTTTTTAAATTTAGTTTTTGTATTTTTTTTCTTAAAAATTTTTTATTAAATTTTTTTTTTTGGTTTATTTTTATAAAAGCTATCAATCTATAAATTTTTCCAGTATCTAGATATAAAAGGTTATAGTATTTTGAGATAGTTTTAGCTAAGGTTCCTGCTCCAGCTGCAGCAGGAGAGTCAATAGCAATTTTAATTAAATTTTCCTTTTTTGGCATTTTTAAGTGAATTTATAATTTTTAAAAAAGATGGAAATGAAGATTTTATCGAATCTCTATCATGTATATGCCATTCACCACCAAAAGATAATGCAGCTATTACACTTGTCATAAAAACTCTGTGATCTTTTAAGTATTCCTGGATTTCAATTCTTTTGTCAATCTTTAACTCTGGATTACCAAATATTTTAATTGAATTTTTAGTTGTAATTACTTTAACACCCATCATCTTTAGAATTTTTGAGCCCCATTTCAATCTTGGACTTTCCTTTTTATTCAACTCATCTAAATTTCTAAAAATCGATACACCTTTGGCTTTAGCAGCGATTAAAAAAATAATTAAAAATTCATCTATGGCTTCATTATTAAACTTGGTAGGACAATTAATAGATTTAAGAAACGAAGGACTTTTTACCGAAATGTCTGCAATTTGTTCACCCTTGTAAACTTTTTTGTTAAGTAGAGAAATTTTTACTCCCATCTTTTTTAAAATTACAATGACACCTGTTCTGGTTGGGTTTACATTAACATTCTTTATAATAAGTTGTGATTTTTTTAAAAGTGCTGTCAGTGCAATAAAAAAAGCTCCTGAACTGATATCTGATGGGATTCTATAGTTTATTGGATTGATTTTGTTTACTTTATTAACTTCTATGAGGTCAAATTTTTTATTTCTTTTTACTTTAATTGGTAATTTTAAATGTTCGAATAGAAGCTCTGTATGATTTCTTGATTTTTTTGCTTTTATTATTGTTTTTCCATCAGCTTTTATTCCACCAAAAATAACACTGCTCTTGCATTGTGCTGAACCTTTATCCTCAAAAAATGAAATTGATTTCAATTTTTGCGATCCTCTCACAATAAGAGGTAAATTATAGTTATTACGAAGTCGAAAAGAGGCTCCAAATTTACTTAAGGGTTTTGTTATTCTTTTAAAATCTCTTTTTGATAAGCTTTCATCCCCAACAATCTTAAGAGGAAAAGGAGTGTCAATTAAAATTCCTGAAATAAGTCTGCCAAGTGTTCCAGAATTTTTTGCATCTATCACAATGTTTTTTTTATAGTTATAACCATTAACACCAACGCCATATATTTTACAAACACCTTTTTTATTTACAACTTTTACACCTAATTTTTTGATTGATTTAATAGCTGCTAAAACGTCATCAGACATTAATAAATTTTTGGCTTTAGAAACTCCGCTTGCAAGAGATGAAATAAGCACCCATCTTATACTGATACTTTTATCACCAGGTATCGAAATCTTTCTGTTAAAATTAGAAACTTTATTTTTTAAAATGATTTTATTTGGCATTTAGAATTAATTAAATTTAAAACTATTACCAAAATATGCATTTTTAGCATTTATATCTTTTACTAAATTGGATGGTGTATCTTGTGCAATTATTTTACAATTACTCAAAATCATCGCAATATCCACACATGCAAGTAAATCTCTAGCTTGATGATCACATATGCAAATAGTAATTTGATTCTCTTGCTGCAAATTTACTATTATTTCCTGCAACATTTTTATTGTCAAAACATCCAGCGCTGCAAAACATTCATCTAATAAAAGTACTTTGGGGTTACTTAAAAGTGACAAAGAAATAACTAATTTCTTTTTTTGTCCACCTGATAAAAATTTTGCTTTAATATTTTTAATATTCTCAAGTTCAAATTTTGATAATAAATAATCAATTCTTTCTTGTCTCAAATTTTTATCCTCTATTACTATTTCGCTAATAGCTTTGAGATTATCAAGAAGAGTCAAATCATTAAAAAATCCACCATATTGTGGAACATAACCAACTTTAAATTTTTTTGTTCTTAAATATATTGGGTATTGTGATACATCTTCATCATTTATTTTAATTTTTCCATATTTTGGAGTTATCAATCCTGTAATTAAATTAAAAATTGTTGATTTTCCTACACCATTAGGACCAAGCATCCCAAATATCTGACCTTCATTTATTTTAAAACTTATATTATCTAGAATTATTCTATTGCCATATGATAAGGTTACATTATCGAACTCAATTATTGATTTAGTCTTTTTAAATGATTTTATTCGAAATTTTTTTATTAAGGCCATTTTAATTCTCTGAGTCAATTATTACTTTTTTATTTTCTTCGTACATAAATATTTTTGTTTCTTTAGTGTCAATATTTACTTCTATTACATCAGCTTTAAGAGAGCTCTTTTCATTTCTCATAACTACATTTCTAGAAATTATCATCAAATTTTTATCTAATGAAAAATCAAGATAATCTCCAGAAATTTTATTATTTAAGTATGTAATTATTACATTTTTGGAAAAAATTGTATCATAATTTTTAATATTATACTTACCAAAGTCAGATGATATCTCTATCAATCTATAATCTTTCAATTTTATAGTTGCATTTACATATTTTAGGAAAATAAAATTGTTTTCATTTTGGTCGATCGTACCTTCATTTGCTTTTAAAAAATATTCATTACCTTTTACATCTTTTGCGGAATAACTTACATCCTCTATTGTATTAAAACTTTCAATTTTTTCTTCTAAATCCTCTTGGTTTTCATTTTCAATAGGCTCGATCTTTTTCTCAACTATTTTTTCTTCTTGGTTTGATTTGAAATATAAAAAAAATAAAATAAAGAAAAAAAAGGTAGTTATAGTGATTCCTAAAATAGTTTTTCTTCTCATCAAGAGATATTTGATTGTAATATATTATGAATATGTAACACTCCAATGGTTTTAAGTTTATTTTTTTTATTAAAAACACATAAAGAGGTAATCTTTTTATTATTCATTAGTGACAAAGCTTTAACTGCCAGCTCATTCCTATCAATACCAATTGGATTTTTTGTCATAATTTCTTTTGCCAATACGCTATGTAGATTTTGATTTTTCTGACTAAATCTTCTAAGCTCCCCATCGGTAATAATACCTTTCGTATTATTTTTTTTATCTCTAACAAGCAAAAATCCTAATTTTTTTGAGCTTAAAATTTTTAATGCATCTTTCATTTTAAAATTTTCATTTACGAAAGGAATT
This sequence comes from uncultured Pelagibacteraceae bacterium, assembly GCA_902524865.1. Classification (GTDB taxonomy): domain Bacteria; phylum Pseudomonadota; class Alphaproteobacteria; order Pelagibacterales; family Pelagibacteraceae; genus Pelagibacter. Next base: position 6,859 of record CABZEV010000022.1, read on the forward strand.
GCCGTATCTTTTAGCATAAGATCTTCTACAGTTTTTAATTGTGAGCCTAAACTTCCTGCAGGGTGTATTTTTTTAAAGTCTTTTTTATTGAACTTTCTTTGTTTCATAGTTGCTATCGCTAAAGCATCACCTAATGCTAATTGTGAAGTTGTACTAGATGTTGGTATGATACTTCCAGCTTCGATTGCTTTAGGTATATAAAGTTTTATATCAGCAGACTTATAAAGTACTGAATTTTTTTGTGAAACTATACCAATAAGTAAAATCTTATTTCTATTTGCGAATTGTATAATATTTTTCAATTCGTTAGTTTCCCCCGAATTACTAATTATAATCAAAATATCTTTTTTTGAAATACTTCCCAAATCTCCATGAGAAGAGTCACTCGCAGAAAGGAAAAATGCTGGAGTACCAACTGATGATAATGTAGACGCAATCTTATTTGCAATTAATCCACTTTTTCCAACACCACACAAAATGATTTTAGATTGACATTTTATAATTTGTTGGACCGCCAAGTTAAATGACTCATTGATATTTTTTTTTAATTTTATTAATGCTTTAATTTCAAGATCAATTACTTCTTTAGCTACTTTTATAAATTTTTTTTTTTTCATTTAGTGGGACCATATATCATCCTTAAATAAAGCCAAATCAAGTTCTACTCTAGTTCTTAAAAATTTAAGACAATCTTTATATAATTCAATTCTTTTTTCTCTTTCTAAAATCTTATTTAACTCGGAGTGAATTCTGTGTAGGTAAATTACATCATTAGCACAATACTTCATTTGAGCAGGTGTTAAATCACCTCCAAAATCAGAATTTTGAAATTGTTTACTGATGTCAATATTAATAAACTCTTTAATCAGCGTTTTAAGGGAATGGTTATCAGCATAACTTCTAGCTAAACGACTGGCAATTTTAGTATCAAGAATATTATTCGTTTCTGTTTTTAGATAATATTTTATATGTGCCATATCAGCTCTACCATAATGGAAAATTTTAGTCACTTTTTGATCTCCTAATATTTTTATTAAATTTGGTGCTTGATAATTTGATCTATCAAGTTGAACTATATGTGCATCGGAATTACCTGATGAAATTTGAATTAAACACAAAGGATCACGTCTGACATTTAGACCCATAAACTCTCCATCGACAGCTATTACATTGCCTAAATCTAAATCATCTGGTAAGTCATTTTTATGAAGTTTGATATCAATATTCATTTTTAAGTCCTATATATATGAAAGGAAAAAATTGTCTAATTTTTGGTGGAAGTGGTCAAATTGGTCGTCATCTCATAAGAAAGTTAACGAAAAATGATTATAAGGTTACTATTGTTACAAGAAACAT
>CABZEV010000023.1 GCA_902524865.1 uncultured Pelagibacteraceae bacterium
CATAGATAAAGTTCCTCTATCATGAGGTAAATTACTAAATTCTTGTTTTAGGTCTGGTAAATCTGATCCTCCCATTCCTGCCATTCTTAAATTAAAATCACTTGATGATGAATTTCCAAATTTTACATCACCAGTTTGTGCCATGAAACCATCAATAACTCTGTGAAAAACAACATTATCATATTTACCGCTATTGGCTAAATCTTTAATTCTTTTAACATGATTAGGTGCTACATCATCAAATAATTCAATCTTTACATCTCCATCTTTAAGTTTCAAAATCATAATATTCTCCTGTGACATTACTTGGTTTATAGTTAAAAAAAAGAAAATAAATATATTTATTAAAATTTTATTCATATTTTCTTTTTAATAATTTAATTGTACTTTTGGTAGTAAATTTTTTTATGTCACCTTTTAAATTTACTATTTCTTTAACAAATTTTGATGAAATAATCTGGTTTTCAACATCTGACATTAAAAAAAGAGTTTCAATGTTTTTATTTAATTTTCTATTCATTCCTGCTAGTTGAAATTCATATTCAAAATCTGAAACTGCTCTTAATCCTCTAAGAATAATATTTGATTTATATTTTTTGCATAATTCAGTTGTCAAAGAGCTAAAAGAAATTACGACAATTTTTTTTTTATTTAGTTTCAAATCATAAAATAAAGCTTTTTTTACAATTTCGATTCGTTCATCAGAATCGAATAAATAATTCTTATTTTCAACGTTAGATACTGCAACAACAATCTTATCAAAAAGTTTTAAACCTTTTTTAATAACATCAATATGACCAAACGTAATTGGATCAAATGTTCCAGGATAGATTGCAACTTTATTCATTAAACTAAGTTATCATCTATTTTATCAGCTGAAACAACTTTTTCTTCTCCAGTTAATTTAATAATTCTAACACCTTGAGTATTTCTACCGGCAGTTCTAATTTCTTTTACCGCTACACGTATTACTCTTCCTTTGTTAGTAGATATAAGTATTTCATCACCATCATATACAGGAAAAGAAGATGAGATATTACCATTTCTTGGTGAATTTATAATTCCGATAATTCCCTTCCCACCTCTATTAGTTACTCTATATTCTGCATGACTAGTTTTTTTACCAAAACCATTTTCTGTAATTGATAATATAAACTTTTCTTTAGCTTTTAATTCTGATTGTTCGTCCTTCGATTTCTTCCCATTTTTTTTAGATTTATCATTATCTATAATTGAAAGGGAAACAATTTGATCGTTTGGAGACAAAACAATACCTTTAATCCCTTTAGAGGATCTACCTTTAAAAACTCTCAAATTTTTAGACTCAAAACGTATACATTTTCCTAATTTGGTGCTTAGAATTATATCTTGATCATCCTTACAAATTTTAACTCCCACAATTTTGTCATTATTGTCTAATTTCATTGCAATCTTTCCAGATGTATTAATTGAAGAAAAATCTTCTAAGCTATTTTTTCTGATTTTCCCTTGAGCTGTAGCAAATACAATTTGATAATTTTTCATTTCAGATTCATTTTCAGGAAAAGGCATAATAGAGCTTATTGACTGATGGTTTTTTAATGGAAGAATATTAAACAACGATTTTCCCTTAGATACTGAAGATCCTTCAGGTATTTTCCAGGCTTTTATTCTATAAACTAACCCTTCTGTAGAAAAAAACAAAACTGAAGTATGAGTATTAACTGATAGAGTTTGGACTACAGAATCCTCGTTTCTAGTGGTCATACCTGTTTTTCCTTTACCACCTCTTTTTTGTGTCTTAACACTATTCAAAGATCCACGTTTGATATAACCCTGCAATGTAACTGTAATCAATACAGATTGTTTTTGAATGGTCTCTTCTATATCGTAATTTAATACAGCATCAATTATTTTGGTTCTTCGAGGTGATGAATATTTATCTTTAATATTCTTTAGCTCTTCACTGATTACTTTTAACAATTCTTTCTTAGATGAAATTATTTTTTTATATTTTGTAATTAATTCAGCTAACTTTTTTATTTCTATTTCAATTTCATTAATTCCTAACGCTGTCAGTTTTTGTAATCTTAATTCTAAAATAGCATTCACTTGTAAAGTTGATAAGGCGTATAAATTTTTTGATTTTGAGCTCTCTACAAGTGAAATTAATTTTTTTGATTTATTAATTTTCCATTTAGTTTGTAAAATAGATTTCTTTGCACCTTCTGGATTTTTTGACGATCTTATAATTTTAATAACTTTGTCTAAATTTTCAACTGATACCGATAGACCTATCAAGATATGTGCTCGCTCTTCTGCTTTTTGTAAATCAAATTTTGTTTTTTTTACTATGATGTCCTCTCTAAAAGACAAAAAATTTGATAAGAAATCTTTTAAATTACAAGTTTCAGGTTTGCCATCAACTATTGCAAGTGTATTAAATCCAAACGAACTTTCAATTTGTGTATTCTTGTAAAGTTGTCTTTTTACTGTTTCAGGTTCTACTCCACTTTTTAAATCTATTGATACTCTGATTCCTTCTCGATTAGACTCGTCTCTTATATCTCTAATACCCTCAATTTTTTTTTCTCTAACAAGCTGAGCAATTCTCTCATTCAAAACAGATTTATTAACTTGATAAGGAATTGATGTGACAACCAATCTTTCTCTTCCATTTTTTAAACTTTCTATAGAAATTTCACCTCTAATTTTAAAAGAACCTCTGCCTTTATTATAACCTTGTTTGATCATATCTTTTCCAATGATCACTCCTCCAGTTGGAAAATCAGGTCCTGGTATGTGCTTCATAAGATCTTTAATTCTAATATCTTTATTTTCAATTAAAGCTAATGTTCCGTTAATTATTTCACCTAAATTATGTGGTGGTATACTAGTTGCCATTCCAACTGCGATCCCACCTGCACCATTTACCAATAAATTAGGAAATTGAGCTGGTAAAACTGTTGGCTCTTTCTCTGTTTCGTCATAATTATTTTTAAATGAAATAGTATTTTTCTCGAGGTCATCAATTAAATATTGTGAAACTTTAGATAATCTAGTTTCTGTATATCTCATTGCAGCAGCAGGGTCGCCATCAATAGAACCAAAATTTCCTTGTCCATCAACTAAAGGCAAACTCATTGAAAAATCTTGAACCATTCTTACTAGAGCATCGTAAACTGATTGATCTCCATGCGGGTGATACTTACCAATGACATCTCCAACAATTCTTGCAGATTTTCTAAATTGTTTTGACCAATCATATCCTCCTTTGTACATCGCATATAAAATTCTTCTATGAACTGGTTTTAAACCATCTCGTATGTCAGGAAGTGCCCGGCTGACTATAACACTCATTGCATATGATAGATAAGATGAGCTCATCTCATCATGCATTGAGATTAATTTTATATTCTTATCATCTGGAATTTCAGTTTTTTGCATAAATATTAAAATGGAATTTCATCATCCATGTCATTTGATATTTGTGACATATCATCATTATTAGATTGAGTGTTATCATTTGATATACCCCCACCTGAATTACCTCCACCTAACATAGTTAAAGATGAGTTATATCCTTGAATGACAATTTCAGTTGAGTATTTGTCTTGACCAGATTGTTCATCTTTCCATTTTCGAGTCGTTAATTGTCCCTCAACATATATTTGGGCTCCCTTTTTTAAATATTGTTGAACAACATTTACCAATCCCTCATTGAATACAACTATACGGTGCCATTCTGTTTTTTCTTTTTTTTCACCAGTATTCTTATCTTTCCAGGATTGACTTGTTGCCAAACTTAATCTTGCAACATTTTTGCCATTTACCATTTGTTTGATCTCTGGATCTGCGCCCAAACGACCAATTAAAAGCACTTTATTTAAACTTCCAGCCATAATATTTTTGTATTTGTTAAATTTGTTAATTAGAATTATACCACACTTTACTCTGAATATTAATTTTATTAAGTCAAAGCAACAAAAATTATGATGAAAAAGATAGTTATTAAGGGAGCTAAAGAACATAATTTAAAAAATGTTTCTTTGGAGATACCCAAAGATAAATTTGTTGTCATAACTGGTCTATCAGGATCAGGAAAGTCATCTTTAGCTTTTGATACAGTTTATGCTGAAGGTCAAAGAAGATATGTTGAGAGTTTATCTGCTTATGCAAGACAATTTTTGGATAAAATGAAAAAGCCAAATGTTGATTTAATCGAGGGGTTAAGTCCAGCTATATCTATAGAGCAAAAAAATACTTCTAAAAATCCAAGATCAACTGTTGCTACAGTAACTGAAATATATGATTACATGCGTGTTTTATATGCAAGAGCAGGTATACCCTATTCACCTTTTACTGGTAAACCAATAACATCACAAACGATTACACAGATTGTGGATAAAATTAAAGAGCTTCCAAAAAAGTCAACAATATATATTTACGCTCCAGTGGTCAGAGGAAGAAAGGGAGAATATAAAAAAGAAATCCTAAATTATAAGAAAAGAGGATTTCGAAAAATCAAAGTAGACGATATAATTTATGATATTGATAAAGTTCCAGAATTAAATAAAAAAATTAAGCATGACATATATATTCTGGTCGACAGAATAGTTCTAAATTCATCTTTAGGAAACAGATTAGCTGAAAGTATTGAAACATCAGTAAATTTAGCGAATGGATTAGTATTCGTCGAATATCAAGATGAAACCTTACCGAAAAAATATCAAAAAGTAGAAAAATTAATATTTTCAACTAAATTTGCATGTCCTGAAAGTGGCTTCACAATTGAAGAAATTGAACCAAGACTTTTTTCATTTAATAGCCCTTTTGGTGCTTGTGAGGAATGTGACGGAATAGGAATTAAACTAAATGTTGATCCAAATTTAGTAGTACCAAATCATAAAAAGAGTATTGCGGATGGAGCTATAGAACCCTGGGCTAAAACAACCACTCTATATTATGCACAAACATTATCTTCTTTAGCAAAACATTATGGCTTCTCGTTAGATGAAAAATGGTCAAAACTTTCAAAAAAAATAAAGGATATCATTCTTTATGGGTCTGATGATGAGGAAATAAAATTTTTGTATGATGATGGTTATGAAAAATACTCACATAAAAAAACATTTGAAGGGGTAATAAATAATTTAGAAAGAAGATATTTAGAAACGGATAGTGATTGGAAAAGAGAAGAGATAGCCCAATATCAGTCAGATACTAAATGTGAGAGATGTAATGGTCATAGATTAAAAGATGAGGCTCTATGCGTGAAAATTGACGGCTTACACATTAGTGAGGTTACTGAAAAATCAATTTTAGATGCTGCAAAATGGTTTGAAGATTTAAAATTCAATTTAGATAAAAGACAGGTCAAAATTGCTGAACATATCCTAAAAGAAATTAATGAAAGATTAAATTTTCTTTTAAATGTTGGTCTTGATTATCTAACATTATCAAGAGAGTCTGGTACTTTATCAGGAGGAGAAGCACAAAGAATCCGTTTAGCATCACAAATTGGATCTGGTTTAACTGGAGTGTTATACGTCTTAGATGAACCATCTATTGGTTTACATCAAAAAGATAATGTAAAACTGATCAATGCTCTTAAAAGATTACGAGATTTAGGAAATACAGTAATAGTAGTTGAGCATGACACTGAAACAATGGAAAATGCAGACCATATTATTGATCTTGGTCCTGAAGCAGGAAACAAAGGCGGTGAAGTTGTTGCCCAAGGAACTTTTGATGAGATAACAAAAAATAAAATTAGTATCACAGGAAGATATCTTTCAAACAAATTAAGAATTGATGTTCCCAAGAAAAGAAGGTTAGCAAAAAACGGAAGGTTTCTTGAAATAACAGGTGCGACTGGTAATAATTTGAATAATGTTAACTTAAAAATACCTTTAGGTAGTTTAACTTGTGTCACCGGGGTATCAGGAAGTGGTAAGTCAACATTGATCTTACAGACATTATACAACGCATTAAACTTAACTTTGAATAATAACAAATCTAGAAAAATTCCAAAACCATTCAAAGGTTTCAAGGGCACTGAATTAATCGATAAGATAATTGATATTGATCAATCACCAATTGGTCGTACCCCAAGATCTAATCCAGCAACTTACACTGGAGCTTTTGGGCCAATTAGAGATTGGTTTACAGGATTACCTGAATCAAAAACAAGAGGATACAAACCAGGAAGGTTCTCTTTTAATGTCAAAGGAGGTAGGTGTGAAGCTTGTGAAGGAGATGGAGTTATTACTTATGAAATGCATTTTCTTCCAGACGTTTATATACAATGCGATGAATGCAAAGGAACCAGATACAACCGAGAAACATTAGAGATAAAATTTAAAGATAAAAGTATTGCGGATGTTTTAAACATGACAGTTGATGAAGGTTGCGAATATTTTGAAAATATTTCAAATATTAAGACTAAATTGCTAACTTTAAAAAAAGTTGGTCTAGGCTATATAAAAATTGGTCAACAAGCTACAACTCTATCAGGGGGTGAAGCACAAAGAATTAAATTAGCTAAAGAATTATCAAAAAGATCGACGGGAAGAACAATGTACATTTTAGATGAACCGACTACTGGTCTTCACCAACACGACATTAAAAAATTATTAGAAATTTTACATACATTTGTTTCATTGGGTAACACAGTGGTTGTTATAGAACACAACTTAGATGTCATAAAAACTGCAGATTATATTGTAGATATGGGTCCTGAGGGCGGCGTAAAAGGTGGAAAAATTATCGCTGAGGGAAAACCTGAGGAAATTTGTAAAGTTAATGGAAGTTACACGGGTAAGTTTTTAAAAAATCTTTTACAATAAATACCATTGTCATCTCATTCTAAATCAGTATAAAATTAATTATGGGTAATTTACTTGCATCTTTATCAAAAACTATTCACGTTTCTTTAGCTATTGCAGTTCTTTTATTTTTAGGCTTATTTTATCAAAATGATGGTTTTAGTTTTGACGCACTTTTTTGGAGTTGGTTTGCGAGATTTGTGCACGTGGTAGTTGGTATTATGTGGATTGGCTTGTTATGGTATTTTAATTTTGTTCAAATCCCAAACATGGCAAAAATTCCAGATGAACAAAAACCAGCTATTGGTAAAGTAATTGCACCAGCTGCATTATTTTATTTTAGATGGGGTGCTGCATTTACAGTTCTATCAGGTTTCGCACTTGCAGGTCTAAATGGATATTTGCATGATGCAATGACTTTAAGTATAGGATCTGGCATTCCAAAACACACTGCCATAGGAATTGGTATGTGGTTAGGCTTAGTTATGGCATTTAACGTGTGGTTTGTAATATGGCCAAATCAAAAAAGAGCTTTGGGTATTGTTGAATGTGAACCTGATCTAAAAACCAAGTCAGCAAGAACAGCTATGTTATTTTCAAGAACTAATACTTTATTATCAATACCAATGCTACTTACGATGGTAGCTGCTCAAAACCTTTATTAATTACTTTCGTCCTCTCTTAAAACAGTTTTTTGTGAAACTCTTAATCTAACCAAGACTGTATTAGCAATATAGATAGATGAATAAGTACCAAAAATTACACCAAATATCATAGCTAAAGAAAAACCTTTTAGTATCTCACCACCAAAAAAAAAATATTGATAGCAAAGCTAATAAAGTTGTTATTGATGTAATTAAAGTTCTAGATAATGTTTCATTAATGGAGATATTAGTTAAATCATAAATCTTAATGTCAGAATATTTTCTTAAATTTTCTCTTACTCTATCAAAAATGACTACTGTATCATTCATTGAGTAACCAACGATAGTTAATACAGCTGCAATTATAGACAAATTGATTTCAAGACCAAGTAATGAGAATAAACCTAAGGTTACTAACACATCATGAAACAAAGCTAATATGGCTCCTAAACTAAATTGCCATTCAAATCTGATCCAAATATAAATTAACATTAAAGTTAAGGCCACTGCGACAGCTATTACACCAGATTTGAGTAACTCAGCACTTACTTTCGGTCCTACGTTTTCAACTCTTCTAAAATCAAAAGTATTGCCAAATGATTTATCTAAATTTGATTTAATTTCCTCAATAATATTTTTGTTATTATTAATTTCAAATTTGATTAGAAAGTCTGTTTCATTGCCAA
>CABZEV010000024.1 GCA_902524865.1 uncultured Pelagibacteraceae bacterium
TCAAAAACAATCTGAGATTTTGATAGGAAATTATATTTTTAATATAAATTCACGCGAAATGTCTTCAAATGCAAACAAACTTAAACTCACTGAAAAAGAAATAAATTCAATAATATACTTATTAAAAGCAAATAAACCTGTAAAAATTCGAGAATTGCAATCAAATGTTTGGGGATACCAATCTCAACTGGAAACTCATACTGTTGAAACGCATATTTATAGATTGAGAAAAAAAATTTCAAAAGTTTTTAAAGATAAGAATTTTATTTTAAGTAAGGACGATGGCTACGAAATTAATAAGAAAGAATAAATTTGCAAAAGAGCTTTTTTCAAAAAAATATAAGCCTCGGATAATAAAGCCAAAAAAGGGCAAAGGTAGTTTTAAAAGAAAAAAGACTTAAAGCCTTGCACCAATTTGTTGAATTACTTTTGAGGATAATTCAACACCTTCCTCTAAGCATTTTTCGCGAGATAGATTATTAATAAAACCATGTAAATATCCAGCCGCAAATAGATCTCCTGCACCAGTTAAATCCCTTATTGTTAGATTTTTTTTAGCCTTGGTCTCAAATATCTTATCCCCAATTATGGAAATTGCCCCTTTTTCTCCTCGAGTAATTATAATATGTTTTTTAACTTCTTTAGCAAAAGAAACTACTTCATTAAAATTTTTTGCATCAATTAGTGACATAATTTCATTCTCATTTGCAAAAGTAAGATCTAATTTTTCTTTAACTAATATTAAAAAATTTTTTTTATGTCTTTCCACACAAAACAAATCTGATAGTGACATTGCAGTTTTGTTTGAATACTTAATCGCTTTTTCAAATGCTTTTTTAGGTTCGCCTTCATCCCATAAATAGCCCTCTAGAAAAATCAGATCACTTTTTTCAATTAGTTGTTCATTTACATCAATTTCACCAATTTTTCCTGCTATACCTAAAAAAGTACACATTGTCCTTTCAGAGTCTGGTGTTACTAAAATAAGACAAGATCCAGTAGGAAGGCTTTCTTTTTTTTTAGAATAAAAATACTCCACATTCTCTTTTTTTAATCCTTTCTCATATTTAGCACCAAAATCATCATCAGATATTTTTCCAATAAATCCAACTTCATTTTTAAGTTGAGATAAGCCAACGATTGAATTAGCAACTGAACCTCCTGATACAGTTTTTTCTATTTTAAGTTTCGTTAAAATATTCTTAAATTCTTTATAATCAAAAATTAGTTTCATAGTACCTTTTGTAAGATTATTTTTCGTTAGAAAATTTTCCTCTACTTTACAAATGACATCAATTATTGCATTTCCGATACCAAGAATTTTCATATCAAGCTTTTTTAGTTTTAATAGGTTTATTTCTATTAGGATAACAAGTGGTACAAATTTTACAAGTCACACCATAACACTCTCTTGCCTTACAATACTCTCTTCCGTAATATATGATTTGAAGATGGAGTTTGTTCCAACTCTTTTTAGGAAAAAGTCTTTTTAAATCTTTTTCAGTTTGAACAACATTTTTTCCATTTGTTAAACCCCATCTTTGAGCTAATCTATGTATATGGGTGTCAATTGGAAATGCAGGGTATCCAAAGCCTTGAGACATTACAACTCCAGCGGTTTTATGACCAACACCAGGAAGCTTTTCTAATTCTTCAAAAGTTTTTGGTACTTTGCCACCATGCTTTTTAATAAGTATTTTTGATAAATTAAATATACTTTTTGCTTTAATCCTAAAAATACCGATTTTTTTAATTAATTTTTCAATTTTTTTTCTTCCTAACTTAACAAAATGTTGTGGTTTGTAAAATTTTGGATAGATATTTTTAGTTACGTTATTTACATTTACGTCAGTGCATTGTGCGGAAAGAAGAACAGAAATTAAAAGTGTAAAAACATTTCTACTTTTAAGAGGGACATGTATTTTGGGATATATTTTATCTAAAGTTTTTAAAACTATCTTGGCTCTTTGAATTTCACTCATTATTTGAAATTCATCAAATTTCTCATCGAATAAATACCTGGCTTTTTATTAATAAGCCATTTTGCGGCTAATAAAGCACCCTCAGAATAAAGCGCTCTATCGAAGGCTTCATGATTTAAAGTAATTATTTCTTTACCACTTGAAAATTTAACTTCATGTTCACCAATAATTTCTCCCTTTCTTACAGAATTAAAATTTATTTTTTTTCCATAAGGGAAGGTTTTTCTGTTTAAATATTTTTTTCCTAACAAATTATAAAAATTTTTGTTTTTACCCACAGCTATTCCTTTACCTAACATTAATGCAGTTCCTGATGGATAATCTTTTTTATGTTTATGGTGAATCTCAAAAATTTTGCTTAAAAAATTCTTTCCCAATGAACTTGCCGCAATTTCTGTTAAATACATTAAAAGATTAATACCCAAACTCATATTTCCAGCTTTTAAAATTGGTATTCTTTTTGAAAATTTTTTAATCAACCTCTCTTCTTTTTGAGTAAAACCAGTGGTACCAATAACCACCCTTTTTTTTAGCTTTGCTGCAATTTTTAAAACCTGAAAAGTACATCTTGGTATTGTAAAATCAATAATTAGGTCTACTTTTTTGAATAATTTTTCATTATTTAGTTCAACTTTTACTCCATTAATCTTTTTACTAATTTTTTTATTTTCTGTAAGAGCGGTAATTTTAAAATTTTTATCTTTTTTTGCAGATGTAATTATTTGTTGGCCCATACGACCCAGGCAACCGGTCACTAATAATTTAATTTTTTTCATTTTAAGATAAAGATAGAAAGTATCACAATGAAAGCAACAATTATAGACCAAATAAATAAATTTTTGATAAATCTTTTTGATTTTGAGTTAGATCTTAAAAATTCAGGCAGTACTAGAATTAAAACTGCTATCAAAAAAATAGTTGGAACGATCTCTTCTAATCCCATTCTTTAACTATTCCAAAAACTTTTAGCTTTTTGAAAAAATCTTTTTATACTTGGGTTTGATTTTTCATTTTCTATTTTTCTAAATCGTTCTAATAAATCTTTTTGTTCTCTATTTAAAAATACTGGTACTTCAGTTTTCACCTGAACATATAAGTCACCAAAATCTCCTCTTCGCATGAATGGCATACCTTTTCCTTTTAACCTAAATTGCTTACCGTCTTGAGTTCCGTCTGGTATTTTAATCTTTGCTTTTTTTCCATCAATTGTGGGGATTTCTATTGTTGTACCAAGAGCTGCATCAGCAATCGAAATTGGAAATTCAAAAAATAAATTAACATCAGATCTCTTAAATAACTCATGAGATTTAACATTAATAAATAAATATAAATCTCCGCTGATACCTCCCCTTATTCCAGCCTCACCTTTACCTGCAAGTCTTATTCTTGTACCATCATCAACACCTTTAGGAATTGTTACAGATACCTTTTTGTTTGTTTGTTTATTACCTTGTCCATTGCAATCTCCACATGGATTTGTTATTTCCTCACCACTTCCAGCACATTGCGGACAAGTTTGTTGAACTGTAAAAAAGCCTTGATTAGATCTTACCCTACCATTTCCTCCACAAAACGTACATCTGTCTGGACTTGAGCCTGGTTTAGAGCCATTTCCTTTGCAGGCATTACATTTCTCAGAAGTCGAAAATTGAATGTTCTGTTTTTTTCCAGTGTAAGCCTCCTCAAGCGTAATTGACAAATCATATCTTAGATCTGAACCTCTGTTATTTGAGCTTCTTCTTGAACTTCTTCTGCCCCCGCCACCAAAGTCTCCAAAAAAATCTTCGAAAATATCTGAGAAATCTGCTCCACTAAAACCCCCAAAACCACCAAAACCACCTCTACCACCACCACCATTTTCAAATGCAGCATGTCCAAAGTTATCGTAGTTTTCTTTTTTTGATTTATCAGAGAGCACACCATAAGCCTCACTGGCTTCTTTAAATTTATCTTCTGCAGATTTATCTCCAGGGTTTTTGTCAGGGTGATATTTAACTGCTAATTTTCTATAGGCTGATTTTAGTTCGTCGGGGCTTGCGCTTTTACTTACTCCTAAGACATCATAATAATCTCTTTTAGCCATGTATATAACCTGGACAAATAGATGTCAGTTAAGCGCTTTTTTCTTTATTCTCGTCTTTTACTTCCTCAAAATCCGCATCAACAACATTATCGTCTTTCTTTCCCTTTTCATCATTTCCATCATCTTTACCAGAATCTGGTTTTGTGCTTTGTTGTGACTTGTAAATAGCTTCTCCCAGTTTCATCGAAGCTTGTACTAATGCCTCTGTCTTCTTCTTAATATCCTCAATATCTTCACCTTTAAGAGATTCCTTTAATGCATTTGACCCATCTTCAATTGCTTTTTTCTCTGCATCTGAAACTTTAGATCCGTGCTCTTTTAGATTTTTTTCAGTTGAATGAATTAGAGTATCTGCCTGATTTCTAACATCAACTGACTCTCTTTTTTTCTTGTCTGCTTCTTTATTGGCTTCAGCATCTTTTACCATTTTTTTAATTTCCTCATCACTTAATCCACCAGAGGCTTGAATTTGAATTTTTTGTTCTTTACCAGTACCTTTGTCTTTTGCAGACACATTCACAATTCCGTTTGCGTCTATGTCAAAAGTCACTTCAATTTGAGGAACTCCTCTTGGTGCTGGAGCAATACCAACCAATTCAAAATTACCAAGTAATTTATTATCTGTTGCCATCTCTCTTTCACCCTGAAGAACACGTATTGAGACGGCTGGCTGGTTATCTTCAGCAGTAGAAAATACCTGGCTTTTTTTTGTAGGTATAGTTGTATTTTTTTCAATAAGTTTAGTAGAAACACCACCTAGAGTTTCAATTCCTAGGGATAATGGTGTTACATCTAATAAAAGAACATCTTTTACATCACCTTGTAAAACACCAGCTTGAATTGCAGCACCCATTGCAACCACTTCATCTGGATTAACACTTTTGTTTGGTTCTTTACCAAAGAAATTTTTTACCTCAGAAATAACTTTTGGCATTCTAGTCATACCTCCGACCATTACCACTTCATCAACATCGCTAGCTGAAATTCCAGCATCTTTTAAAGCAGTTTTACATGGTGGAATAGTTTTCGCTATTAAGTCCTCAACTAAAGCTTCTAACTTTGCTCTAGTCATTTTTAAATTAATATGTTTAGGACCAGTTTTGTCAGCAGTTATAAATGGTAAATTAATATCAGTTTGCTCAGCTGCTGAAAGTTCAATTTTTGCTTTTTCAGCTGCCTCTTTTAATCTTTGTAATGCTAACTTATCAGTTTTTAAATCAATACCGCTGTCTTTTTTGAACTCAGAAATTAAATATTCCACAACAGCGTTGTCAAAATCTTCTCCACCTAAAAAGGTATCACCATTTGTAGATTTTACCTCAAAAACTCCATCACCTAATTCAAGAATAGACACATCAAAAGTTCCACCACCTAAATCGTAAACTGCAATTTTTTTATTTTGTTTCTTATCCAAACCATAGGCTAGTGAGGCTGCAGTTGGTTCATTGATAATTCTTAAAACTTCTAACCCAGCTATTTTTCCAGCATCCTTGGTAGCTTGTCTTTGTGCATCATTAAAATATGCAGGGACAGTTATTACCGCTTTTGTAACAGCTTGACCTAAATATTTTTCAGCAGTCTCTTTCATTTTTTGGAGAATGAAAGCAGAAATTTGTGAAGGTGAATATTTCTCTCCTTTCGCTTCAATCCATGCGTCACCTTTTTCAGAATTTACAATCTTAAAAGGTGCAGCCTCGATATCTTTTTTAACAGTTGGGTCTTCAAAATTTCTACCAATTAATCTTTTGACTGCAAAAATTGTATTCTCTGGATTTGTTACTGCTTGTCTTTTAGCAGGTTGCCCTATTAATTTTTCTTTTTCTTCAGTAAAAGCAACTACTGAAGGTGTAGTTCTTGCACCCTCTGCATTTTCCAAAACTTTTGCCTGGCTTCCTTCCATAATAGCCACACAAGAGTTTGTTGTTCCTAAATCTATTCCAATTATTTTGCTCATATCAGTTATTTGTTCTCTTCATATAGGAGTAAAATTGAATTCTACAAGTTCATTTAAATATTATTTATCTCCTGAATTTTCTTTATTTTCCTCATTTTTTTCCTCTTTTTTTTCACTTTTTTTTGCTACGCCCACTAGAGCCGGTCTCAACAATCTATCTTTAATTGTGAACCCTTTTTGTATTTCTTGAACAATTGTTCCGGGTTCTTTTTGATCATTTTCTACTTCAATCATTGCTTGGTGAAAATTTGGATCTAATTTTTTATTAAGACATTCAATAGGCTTAATTTTATTTTTCGAAAAAATTGAAATTAAATCTTTATTGATAATGTCAAAATGTTCGAGTGTTTTTTTTAATGCCGCTGTGTCCTTTAAAGTTCCATCGTTTAATAAAATTTGTTTTGATCTTTCAAGATTATCTATTAAATTTAAAGCTTCCCTTGCAAAAGAAAACCCTCCATATTCAAAAGCATCCTCTTTTTCTTTTTCAAACCTTCTTCTTTGGTTTTCCATTTCAGCAAATGATCTTGCAAGCTTATCTTCTAACTCTAAAATTTTCTCTTCTGGGGTTTTCTCTTGTCCTTGATCCTGTTCTTGGTCTTGTTCTTTATTACTTGTTTCTAAATTTTCAGTTATTTGATCTTGATTTAAATCTTTTTGATCTTTCTCTGACGTTTTGTTTGTATTTTCTGGGTTTTGATCTTTTTCCATATAAACATATATGGTAAGAAAAAATTAAATTTCTAGATGCAAAAAAAAAAAATTAAACAACTTCTTGTAGGTACAAATAATAAAGGAAAATTAAAGGAAATAAGAGATTTATTACCAGCTAATATTAAAACATTTCCTACCTCAAAGTTTAATTTAAAAAGCCCAAGAGAAACAGGCAAGACTTTTAAAGAAAATTCTCTCATCAAATCTCAATACTTTTCAAAAAAATCAAATCTAATCTGTTTAGCTGATGACTCTGGTTTAGAAATTGATATTTTAAATAAAAAACCAGGAATTTTTTCAGCAAGATGGGCTGGAAAAAAATTAAATTTTTATAAGGCGATACAAAAAGTTTATAGGGCATTACATAGAAAAGATAAAAATTGGAGAAATAAAAAAATTAAGGCCAGGTTTGTTTGTGCTTTATCTATAAGTTATTTAGATAAAAAAATAGCTTGTGTTGTTGGAACGGTTGATGGTTATATCTCCAAAAAACCTAAAGGTAAAAATGGTTTTGGATATGATCCAATATTTATTCCTAAAAATAAGATAAAAACATTTGGAGAAATGAAGCCATCTCAAAAGTATAAATTAGACCATAGGTCTGACGCTTTTAAAAAGCTTAGAAAATTTCTTTAATTTCTCCTTCATCAATTTTGTAGAAGTTTAATCTATGATTAATTTTGTTATTTTTTACATCAAAAATTCCTATTTTACCTTTAAATGAACTTTCTTTTCTAAAAATATTGTTGATGTCTGAGAAATCAGATTTTAAAGATAAATAATAAATCATTCCTAAAAGATCATAACTTAATAAGCTAAGATGATTTGGTTTTGAATTGTATGTGTCTACAAATTTTTTATTAAATGTCTCTAAATTTTGTTTATTGATCGATGGATAATACAAAGGCTGTATATTTTCTTCTAAAAACAAACTTTCATCAAACCATTGATTAAGAGTTATAAATAACTTATTTTTTGGTGATACATCCGTGTAGATTAGTGAAGTAATTACACTTTTAAGATTTTCATCAAAATCAGAAATAATAACGGAGTCAAAATTTACATTTCCAATTGTATATTTCTTTTCTAATTTTTTAATTTGTTCCTCTTTATCCACTAAATCTGAGTTTTCAACTCTTAAAATTTCATTAGCCAAATTTTGTTTTCGCACTT
>CABZEV010000025.1 GCA_902524865.1 uncultured Pelagibacteraceae bacterium
GAGAATTTTTTGTTCGCCATTTTTGTATTTGTTCCCACCATTTAGCAATTTGTTGCTTATTAGATTTTTTCAAATCTAAGTTTTTTTTCTTCAAAGTTTTGATAATTCCTTTTAAAACCTTTTTAACATCACCAACTAATGCTAAATCAACTTTAATGATTTTATTTATTGATGAAGGGTCAATATCTATGTGAACTTTTTTGGATTTTGGAGAGAACTCATCAATTTTACCAGTTATTCTATCATCAAATCTAGCACCAATATTTATTAATAAATCACAATCATGCATCGCGTTATTAGCTTCATAAGTTCCATGCATACCAAGCATGCCTAAAAATTGATTATCGTCTCCTGGATACGCTCCTAAACCTTGCAGCGTTGAAGTGATTGGAAAACCTGTAAGCTCTACAAGTTCTCTTAAAACATTGCTCGCCTCTGGTCCAGAGTTTATAACTCCACCACCAGAATAAATGATGGGTTTTTTTGATTTATTCATTAAACTAATCAAAGTATCAATGTCCTTTTGTGAAAAATGATTTAAGGATTTTCCATTAAGTTTTTTTTCAACTTTAGGTTTTGAATAAGCTATTTTAGCAAACTGGATATCTTTGGGTATATCAACTAAAACTGGTCCAGGTCTTCCTGTTGTTGCAACTCTAAAAGCCTCATGAATAGTTTTTGATAAATCTTTAATATCTTTAATTAGCCAATTATGTTTTGTGCATGGTCTTGTAATACCTGTAGTGTCACATTCTTGAAATGCATCTGTTCCAATTAAATGTGTTGGCACTTGTCCTGATATACATACTAGTGGAACTGAGTCCATGTAAGCATCTGTTAATGCGGTAACAACATTAGTTGCGCCGGGTCCAGAAGTAACAAGTACAACACCTGGTTTGCCTGATGATCTTGCGTAACCTTCTGCAGCATGACCTGCGCCTTGTTCATGTCTAACTAAAATATGCTTAATAGTATTATGATTTTTTAATTCATCATAAATCGGAAGTACTGCACCACCTGGATAACCAAAAATAAAATCCACTTCTTGATCTTCAAGACATTTGAATACAATTTCAGCACCTGTATATAATTTAGACATTAATCCAATCTAGCTGAAGTTGTGCTTATTGGTCAAGAATTACTACGTGATATCTAAATTTTTTTTAAAAATTTATTTAGGTCCTCTGACTTTATTTTGTTCCAATCCATCATATTGCCTCTGCCCCAAGTAGATTGTCTCTTTGCATATTGCCTAGTCTTTATTGATATTTTCTCAATTACCTCTGATATCTCAATTTTTTTCTTAAGATATTCTCTAATTTCTGCAATTCCGATAGCCTTAGAGGCAGTTTTAACTTTAGGAACCTTTAATTTTACAAATTTTTTTACCTCTGAAATTGCTCCATTTCTTATCATGTCTTTTGTACGTTCACTTATTTTTTTGATTAATTCACCTCTTGGATGGTCAATGTAAATTTTAAAAAAATCATAATTTTCGTAATCAGATTGTGTACTTTTGAACCAATCGTAAATTGATATTTTTGTAAATGATTTGACTTCATATGCCCGAATAACTCTTTGTGTATCTGTAGGTTTAACAAAATTTTTTGATATAGGGTCTAGCTTGATTAATTCTAAAAAAAACTTTTTTGCTCCAATTTTTTTATGTAACAACCTTATTTTTGATCTTAATCGAATTGGAATATTTGGAATATTTACTAAACCTTCTGTTATTGCTTTAAAGTATAATCCTGTACCCCCCACAAGAATAGGTATTTTTTTTCTTTTTTTTATATCTAGAATCTTTTTATTAACTAATTTTAACCAATCTCCCGAGGAAAAGTTTTTTTTTACACTTTGAAATCCATATAAATGATGCTTAACATTTTTATAGTTTTCTGGTATAGGCCTTGCAGATAAAATTTTTAATTCTTTATACACCTGAATGCTATCAGCATTAATGATCTCACCCTTAATTTTTCTAGCAAGTTTCATTGCAAAATTAGATTTACCAGATGCTGTTGGACCATAAATTAAAATAATTTTGGATTTCAAATCCATTAATTAATCTAATTTAACACCAATATATCGTCTTTGATTTTGGCTATTGTAGATAACTAATAAAATAGTTTTTTGATTACTATTTAAAACTTGTTTCACTATTTGGTTTAAATCATTTACATTTCTTATTTTTTTCTTTTGGGCTTCTAAAATGATACTATTAACTTCAACAGAACTTAATAAAGGACTATCATTTGCCATCTTAGTCACAACTAATCCAGATGTTTGATTGGGTAAGTTTCTCGATTTTATATCTTCTTTATTAATCTGCCTCACAGTTATTTTTAAATCTTTTATCTCTGTTTCTTTTGGACTTTCTGTTTTTTCTGAAACTTTAAAATCTTCTGAAGTTTCTAGTCTTCCAAGTGTAACAATTTTAACGATTTCTTTTTTATCTCTCCAAATTTTAACTTCTACTTTTTTCCCAACCGCAGTTCTTGCAACAATCATGGGAAGTTCCTTCATCTGATTTATTTTTTCACCATCAAATTCTAAAATTATATCACCGGCTTTTACCCCTGCTTTAGCGGATGGGCTATTTTCTGCAACACTCGCAACTAACGCTCCACGAGGTTTATCTAATTTTTCAACCTCAGCGATTTCTTTTGTAACATCTTGAATTCTTACACCCAACCAACCTCTTTTTGTTTCTCCAAACTCTACTAATTGATCAATAACTATTTTTGCGCTATTGGAAGGTATTGAAAAACCAATTCCAATTGATCCATTCCTTCCAAGGATGGCTGTATTAATTCCTATTACATTTCCATTCATGTCAAACAAAGGTCCACCAGAATTTCCTTGATTGATTGATGCATCGGTTTGAATAAAGTCTTCATACCTAGATAAACCTATCGATCTATTTCTTGCAGAGATAATTCCTGAAGTTACAGTTCCTCCAAGACCAAAGGGATTTCCAATTGCTATGACCCTATCACCAATTCTTGCTTTATCAGAATCCCCAAATTTAACAGGTTTGAACTTTTCATTTGTCTCAAGTTGAAGAACTGCAATATCAGACAGTGGATCAGCGCCTAAAACTTTAGCTTTTATTTCTTTGTCACCTACTCTTATTATAATATCGTCTGCATCTTGAATGACATGATTGTTTGTAACAACAATCCCTTTTTCATCTATAATAAAACCTGATCCTAAAGCTGCCGATGGTCTCTCTTGTGGTGTTCCAAATTCTTTAAACATATCCCCAAATGGTGATCCTGGGGGAAATTGAAAAGGGAAGGGATTAGTTTGTGTTTTCACCATTGTAGTTGTTGAAATATTAACCACAGACGGCATCAACTTTTCGGCTAAATCAGCAAAAGAACTAGGATGATTTTGAGCAAACAATTTTAATTGAGGACCTATAATTAAAATAATCGCAATAAATAATGTATTTATTCTAATCATTTTAGTTCTTCATATAATATATAATTATGAAACCTATGACTGCAAAGATTAATCCACCTGATCTTAACTGACTATCCTTTATAAGTTCTAATTTTTTTAACATACTTTTCATTTTTGATGGAAATATGGCATATAAAATTCCCTCAATAAACAAGAATAGACCAAAGGCAATGATCAATTCTTTCATTAAAATTCTACTGAGTTTTTGGTTTTATGTTTCCAAAAAATTTAAAGAATTCACTATCAGGAGATAATATTAAAGAAGTCTCTCCACCGATTAAAGCTTTTTCGTAAGCCTGCATAGCTCTGTAAAATGCAAAGAATTCTGGATCTTGGCCAAAAGCGCCAGCAAAAATATTGTTTCTTTTACCATCACCTTCTCCTTTCATGATCTCAGATTTTTTTTGTGCATCAGCTAAAATAACAGTTACTTCTTTATCAGCAGTCGATGTTATCGTCACAGCCATTTCAGCACCTTTAGCTCTAAACTCTTTTGCCTCTCTCTCCCTCTCTGTTTGCATTCTTCTAAAGATTGCATCACTATTTGCTTGAGGAAGATCAGCACGTTTAATTCTCACATCTACAATTTTTATACCAAAGTTTTGCGCTTCGTTGTTTACACCTTGTTGAATTAAAGCCATTTGTTTTGATCTATCCTCTGATAAAAGCGTTTGTAGTTCTTGTTGACCTAATACGTTCCTAATTCTTGAATTGATAATTGTTGCTAATCTAGATCTTGCAACCCTCTCATTTCCAACTGAGATGTAAAACTTTAGTGGATCTACAATTTGAAATCTTGCAAAAGCATCAACAATTAATCTTTTTTGATCCGATGCAATCACCTCTTCGGGTGGTGTATCTAAATTTAAAATTCGTTTATCTAAAAATACGGCGTTTTGGATAAATGGTAATTTAAAGTTTAATCCAGGTTTTAAAATTATTCTTTTAGGGTCACCAAACTGAAGTACTATTGCTTGATTAACCTCTTTGACAATAAATATTGAAAAGAATAATGTAGCTGCTAATAGAACTACTAATCCTGCTATAATTTTACCTGCTTTCATTTTAATTAGTCACTTTCTTTTTTAATTCTGGTAATGGTAAATATGGAACAACACCTGAGCCAGCATTTTTCTCAATAATTACTTTGTCAATGTCAGCCAAAACTTTTTCCATTGTTTCTAAATACATTCTTTCTTGAGTAACTGATTTTGCATTTTTATATTCATTGTAAATGGCTAAGAACCTACTTGCTTCACCCTCTGCTTTAGCTACTACTTCTTTTTTATAAGCCTCTGCAGCTTGCAAAATTTTTGCAGCTTCCCCTCGTGCTCTTGGGATAACATCGTTTGCATAAGCCTCAGCTTCATTTTTTGATCTTTCCATATCAGCTCTTGCAGCCTGCACATCACGAAACGCGTCAATTACCTGATCAGGTGGGTCAGCTTTTTGAGTTTGAACTTGTGTAATTTGAATACCTGATGTGTATTCATCTAATATTTTTTGGATTATTTTTTGGGTGTCTGTTTCTATTAAAGACCTTCCTTCAGTTAAAATCGGCTGAATATCAGATCTTGCGATTACTTCTCTCATTGCTGTTTCAGCGGCAGCTTTTACTGTTCCCTCTGGATCTTGAATTTTGAATAAAAAATTACCAGCATCTTTAATTACCCAAAAAACAGAAAAGTCTATGTTCACAATATTTTCATCACCAGTAAGCATTAAACTTTCTTGTGGAACATCAGCCACACCTCCTGCAGCTGAAGAAAAACCACTATCTCTCTCAGATCTAAAACCAATATCAATTCTGTTAACCTTCGTAACTTTAGGTGTTAAAACAGATTCGACCGGGAAAGGAATATGATAATTCAAACCTGGTTGTGTTGTTTTAACAAACTTTCCAAATCTTAAAACAACACCTTGTTCATCAGGAAGCACTCTATAAAGACCACTTGCTAACCAGACAAACCCTAAAATAATTAAAACCAAGATAGCTTGTTTTCCTCCAGATGAACTTCCACCTGGTAAAAATTTTTTAATTTTTTCTTGAAACTCTCTAATAATTTTGTCAACGTCGGGTGGTCTCGGACCTCTTCCAGAGCCATTACCACTACCACCTCCACCTGGGGGTGATCCCCAAGGACTACCGCCTCTTTGTTGAAAATCATCAGACATAGACTATCTATATAGTGTCTAATTTCGCAAAAACAAGCTAAGATAAAATAATGCCTGATAAAAAGCCAGAACTAAGTGCCGCAACGAGCAAAGATAGTGGGCGAAAGGTATTTACAAAAAATCCAATTATTGGAACAAAATTTACTATCGCTATTTCAAGTGCGAAAGGAGGGGTTGGAAAGTCAACTTTTGCATCCAACCTTGCAATAGCATTAAAACATCTAGGCTGTAAAGTTGGATTGCTAGATGCGGATATATACGGACCTTCAATTCCAAAAATGTTTGGGATAAATGAAAAACCAAAAAGCGAAAACCAAAAACTAGATCCTGTTATAAAATACGATATTCAATGTATGTCTATTGGATTTCTGACTGATCAACAAACTCCAATGATTTGGAGAGGCCCAATGGTAACAAGTGCAATTAGAACTTTTACCCAAAAAGTAAATTGGAAAGACTTAGACTTTATAGTTGTAGATATGCCTCCTGGCACAGGAGATACACAGTTAACTTTCTCGCAAGAAATTAAAATGGATGGCGCAATAATAGTTTCAACACCTCAAGAAGTGGCTTTGTTAGATGTAAAAAGAGGAATTAAAATGTTTGATAAGCTAGGAATAAAAATTTTGGGACTTGTAGAAAATATGAGTTACTTTATTGGAGATGATAATAAAAAATATAAAATATTTGGTGAAAGTGGTGTTCGTAAAACTGCGATGGAGTTTGAAAAAGAATTTTTAGGTGAAATACCAATAGACCCAAATATTGGGAAAACAAGTGATAATGGAAAACCAATTGTAGAAGAAGATCCAAATAGTGAAGCCTCAAAAATTTATATAAGTTTTGCTAATAAAATTAAATCAACTTATCTTTAAGATTAAAAGCCTCCATTAACTCATTCCATTCTCTTTTTGATAAACCAGAACTTTCTAAAGAGACGTCCTCACCTTTAATCAATTTTTGAATGATAATTTTTCCTTTGGAAGAGACTTCTGTACCTCCTACTCTATAATTCATAAAAGCCTCATAGGTAATTGGTACCCACTTTTTTAAAGTATCCAACATAATATCAGCATAAACTCTAATTTCGTATTGAGCATGATGATCTGCTCGCAGCCTTAAAAAATTCATTAAATTTAAAAGATCTGTTTTCCAATACCATTGTGTATAAGTATTTAATGTTAAATTCATTCTTGCAAGTTCCCTTGCTAAACCTTTCTTATCACTATCAATGGTTGATCCATCATATCTTTCATTGAGCATAGTTTCATAATTCGCGTATGTTCTTTCTGCATCATTTTTCAAAAGCTCTAAAACGTCTTTAGCTTGAGTCCCCTCAAGAACATCTCCCCTTCCTTGTCTATTATTTGTTGATTGGGCTGCTAAATTTTCAGAGGTTGGTAAGTAAAATTCTTTATCTAAAATTGAATATCTTGCAGAATATTCATTTACATTAGCAGTTCTGTGTCTAATCCATTGACGCGCAATAAAAATTGGTAATTTAATATGATATTTAATTTCACACATTTCAAATGGTGTACTATGCCAATGACGCATCAAATATTTAATCAATCCAGAGTCAGTTGATACTTGTTTAGTCCCTTTTCCATAAGAAACTCTAGCTGCTTGAACAATAGATGTGTCATCACCCATGTAATCAACCACTCTTACAAAACCATGATCCAAAGCTGGTATTGCCTCATAAAGAATACTTTCCAAGTCTGAAGCTACAACCCTTTTTGTTTTATTATTTTGAGACTGCTGATTCTTGATCTCCGCAGATTGTTCTTTGGTTAATTTCATGATTGTTATTGAATCTTTAGCAATTCCTTTTATATTAATAATGTTGGTTTTCCAACTATGACGATAAACGAAT
>CABZEV010000026.1 GCA_902524865.1 uncultured Pelagibacteraceae bacterium
CTCAATAATTCTTTTTGCTATTGCAAAACCAAATCCCTGAGCTCCACCTGTTATAACAGCATTTCTATTTTCAAAATTATATTTATTCATTTTTTTTTCTTTCTTAATAGTGGAAAAGCAAGAGCAATTAAAGATAAAATAAAAAAAGTAACTACAATAGGTCGAGTTAAAAAAAGCAACCAATTTCCCTCAAAGATAACTAAAGATTGTCTTAATGTTCCTTCAACTAATTCTCCTAATATTAACCCTATTATAACTGGAACAACTGAAAAACCATATCTTCTCATAAAGAAACCGATTACTCCAAAAAATAACATTATCCATACATCTAACATTGATTGACTTAAAGAGTAAGTTCCACAAACAGAAACGGCAAATATCATTGGCCATAATAATTTATTAGGAACTAAAGTTATTCTTGCAAAAATTTTAGCTCCAAAAAAACCAAATATAAAAAATAAGATGTTTGCAATTAGCATTGATCCAAAAATTCCGTATAAAAATTCCGGTTGTTCTCTAAATAAATCAGGTCCAGGCCTAACACCATGAATTATCAATCCTGTTAATATTACAGCTGTAGTTGCACTTCCGGGAATTCCTAATGCCAAAGTTGGAACCATGGCACCTCCAGTAGCCGCGTTATTTGCTGCCTCAGCGCCAGCAATTCCCTCAACAGAACCTTTTCCAAATTCTTCGGGGTTCTTAGACCATCTCTTTGCCTCTGAATATCCAATCAAAGATGCAACAGTGCCTCCTTCAGCTGGTAATACACCTATAAAAGATCCTATACCTGATGATCTTATAATTGTTTTCCAAGTCTTTTTATAATCAAATAATGTTGGAAGTTTCACTGCTTTTAAAGCCACCCTTTTAAATACTTGGTTCAATAAAGTTGATTGTGTTAACATTTCACTTATCGCAAAAAGCCCAACAACTACCGGGATAAATCCTATACCTTCAGATAACTCATTAACTCCAAATGTAAATCTCTCAATTGAGGTCATAAAGTCTTTGCCTATGGTGGATATTAATATTCCAAATGCTCCAGCTATCAAATTTTTTATCGGGCTCCCTTCTCCAATAGAAGCAAGCATCGTTAAACCAAATATTGCTAAAGCAAAATATTCTGGCTGTCCAAATTCATACGCTAGTTGTGCAAGTAATGGTGCAAAAAATACCAAAACAATTACACTAAAAATACCTCCAATAGTGCTTGATACTGTTGCCATTCCTAGAGCTCTTCCTGCTTCACCCTTTTGTGCAAGTGGATAGCCATCTAGACAAGTTGCTGCTGCGGCAGGAGTTCCAGGGGTATTTATCAATACGGCAGTTATTGCACCACCATAAGTGGCTGAACAATAAATAGCTGTTAATAAAACAATTGCTGATAAAGGGTCTAAGGTCATTGTAAATGGTAAAATTAATGCACCACCTGTAGTAGGACCAAGACCAGGCAGAACCCCAAGTATCAATCCGAAAAGCGTTCCAAAAATTAAAACAATCATTAATTTCGAACTTAGTAAGGGCGCAAACATTAAAGACAAATTTTCCATCTATACTTGATAATAAATATTTGTAATTATACCAGGTGGAAATCTTAATCCTAAAATCGTTTCGAAAAATACAAACACTATAATAGGAAAAATAATACTTACTAATATTAAATAAATAATTCTTCTTTCACCCCAGCAATATGAGACAAAAACAGATAATAAAGATATAGCTAAAAAAAAGTCTAACGTTTTTGAAATTACAATAAATACAATAAAACTCAGTAATGTAAGGAAGAAAGATTGGGGTAATTTCTTTTGAATTTTCCATGGTTTATTTAAAGATAAGTAATAAACAATAAAAGTTAAAAAAATTATTAAGACTAACAATCCTTTTGGAAAAGTAGCTGGTTGTATACCCCTGTTTAAAATTGGTGGGACTATATCAAATGTAAAAGTGGTAATTAATAAAATTATTGAAATAAAAATTATTATAAATGAGACCTTAAATTCATCCCTAAAAAAAAAGGGCAAACTTTTGTTTGCCCCTTTTGGTTTTTGTACATTACTCATAATTAAATGTACTTTAATTTATATTACTTTATGTAACCTAAAGCCTTAAGCTGTGCAGTCATCTCTGTAAGCATTTCTTCCATTTGCTTACCCCATTCATCAGCACCAACCACACTTGTCTCATCAAGACCAATTTCAGTTAAGAAATTTTTGTAATAGTTGTGACTCATTGCTTTCATCATTCCAGCCTCTAATTGTTTAACTCTTTCAGCTGGAGCTCCTTTTTTAGTTACAAAACCTCTAACGGTAGATAAAGAAACTGGTATTCCTAATTCTTTAGCTGTTGGAGAGTCTTTAATTTTAGCCATTCTGTCATTTGCTAAAACAACTGAAACACATAATGTTCCATCGTTTATCTCTGTTAATGCTTCACCTAAGTTTAAAACACCTACATCAATATCTCCTTTGACTAAGTTTGTTTTAATAGGTGCCACACCTTTATAAGCAACGATTGTTGGGTCTTTCAATCCACCTTTTTTAGTAAATGCAATAGCACTCACATCATCAATTCCACCTACATGCGTTGTTCCATATTTAAGTGATTTTGACTTTTGAACACTAACAAATTTTTTAGCATCTTTGATGTCAGACTTACAATTTACAACAAATAATTGTGGATCATCAGTACCTCTAGCTAGAGGTTGCATATCACTAATTTTTACTTTAGTTTTTCCCAAAGCCATGGAAACAGCATGTCCTGTAGTCCATGTAAGTGTATGTTGACCATCAGCAGGTAAGCTCATCATATAATCCATTGATACAGCTCCACCACCACCTTTTTTGTTTACTAACTGCATGTCTTGTTTAAGAACTCTTCTAGCTCTTAAAAGCATCATTCTAGTAGTTACATCAGTACCACCGCCAAATCCAGCGTGAGTAATTGCTTGTATAGCACCATCTGCTCTCGCAGATGTCGTCATTAAAGGTATTGCTACAACAAAAAATTCTGTCACTAGGAAGGCAGCAGCTAAGAAAAGTTTAAAACTTTTTTTCATTTTTTCCCTCATTAGTTAATTTATAATTAAATATTTAAGCATAATCTGTTACAAACTTTAAGTATAAAATGACTAAAAATAAAATTAAAATTGCTGTGTTATTAGGTGATCCATCTGGTATTGGGCCTGAATTAATATCAAAGTTATTATGTGAAGAGATTACAAATAAAGCAAATGTAGTTTTAATTGGTGAAAAAAAAATTTTAGAAGATGGAAACAAAATTTCTGGAAAATCACATGATTTAAAATTTGTTGAAAAATTTGAACATATTAATTTTGAAGAAGGAAACAAATTTTTTTTAGATATTTCAAAAGGTAAAAATCATAAATATATTGTTGCAGAATGTTCTAAGGAATCTGGAGAAAGTGTCTTAGATTCTCTCAATTTAGCTTTGGATCTTGCAAATCAAAATAAAATAGATGCTATTAACTTTGGTCCTTTTAATAAAACAAGTATGAAAATGGGCGGTAATACCCACTCAGATGAACTTCATTTAATGGCTGAAAAATTAGATGTAAAAAATTTTTTTTGTGAGTTCAACGTTGTTGATAATTTTTGGACTGCAAGAGTAACTTCACATATTCCGATAAGAGAAGTCTCTAATTATGTTAAAAAAGAAAATATTATCAAGCCAATAAAACTTATAAATGAAGCAATGAAACTTAGTGGAATTAAAAACCCAAGAGTAGCAGTTCAAGCTTTAAACCCTCATGCTGAATTTGGAGATGAAGAAAAAAATGAAATAATACCTGCTATAAATGAAGCGAAGAAACAAGGTATAAACGCAGATGGTCCTTTGCCTTGTGATACTTCATTTATTACTGCATTTAAAAATAAAAATCATGATTGTATTGTTGGTATGTATCATGATGCTCTACAATCTGGTCTCAAAGCTTTTGGTTTTGACAGAGGTGTTACTGTTCAAGGTGGTTTACCATTACCTATTACGACACCGGCTCATGGTACTGCTTTTGATATTGCAGGTAAAAATAAAGCAAACTTAGAACCTACTCTACAATCGTTTAAAATAGCATTAACGATGGCAGAAAATAAATCTAAACCATGACAAAAATTAAAGATATTAAAACTTCCATTTATAAATGGGCAGGTGAAATAGTTCCACCTGCTCAAAATTTTTGTACAAACCCAACTGATGCTCTTAGAGAGTCAGGTGATAAGATGAAATCTTTTAGATTTCATCAATGGATGGTTTGTGAAGTAATTGCTGATGATGGAACTGTTGGTTTAGGTAATGCAGCGCTTGCACCAGAGGTAACAAAGAAAGCTATAGATTGTTATTTAAAAGATTTAGTAATTGGTGAAGACCCTTTCGATTACGATTACTTATGGGATAAAATGTATAGAAGCACTATGGCTTGGGGAAGAAAGGGAATTGGCATGATTGGAATTTCAGCAATTGACTTAGGAATTTGGGATTTAATGGGTAAGTTAAAGAAAAAACCTGTATTTGAATTACTTGGAGGGAGAACTAAAGATAAAATTGCTGTTTATGCTTCAAAATTATATAGCCAACCAATCAAAGATTTACAAATTGAGGCTGAAAAATATTTGAACGAGGGATTTAAAATGTTCAAGATGCGATTTGGCTGGGGACCTAAAGATGGTGCTGAAGGTATAAAAAAAAACATTGAATTGGTAAATGCTGTGAGAGAAGTGGTTGGTTATGAAACTGATCTTATGCTTGAAGCTTATATGGGTTGGAATTTGGAATACTCAAAAAAGATAATACCTGAACTAATAAAATTTAAACCAAAATGGCTTGAAGAACCTGTAATACCAGATGATATTCTTGGATATGCAGAGCTAAATGCAATGGGAGATATTCCTATAGCAGGAGGTGAACATGAGTTTAGTTATTTAGGATTTAAACATTTATTAGAACTTAAGGCAGTCAGTTTTATTCAGTACGATGCAAATCGTGTAGGAGGTATAACGCCTGGTCACAAAATAAATGCATTAGCAGAAAAATATAATGTTCCTATAGTTCCACATGCTGGACAAATGCACAACTATCATTTAACAATGGCACATAATAACTGTCCTTTTTCAGAATTTTTTCCAGTTCATCAAGTTGAAATAGGGAATGAATTATTTTATTACCTGTTTAAGGGAGAGCCTGAACCTAAAAATGGTTTTATTAATTTGGATGATAATATTCCAGGATTAGGAATTTCTATTAACGAAGAATATAAATCTGATTTTAAAATTATAGAATAGTTAATTAACCTTTAATACCCATGTGAGTGTACTTCACATTCAAATAATCTTTAATAGCCATAGAACCACCCTCTCTACCATATCCACTTTGTTTAATTCCGCCAAAAGGTGCTTCTGCAATAGCTATAAAACCAGTATTTACTCCCACAGTCCCAGTTTCTAATTGTTCTGAGGCTAAGTGAGCAGTTTCCATAGAATTTGTGCAAACGTAACTACTCAATCCAAGCTCATGATCATTCGCTCTTTTTATAACTTCATCAAAAGATTTAAATGAAAGCATTGGTACTAGCGGTCCAAAAGGCTCTTCTTTCATTATTGTAAAATCATCTTTTACATCATCAAATACAGTAGGTTCATAAAAAAACCCTTTGTTAAAACCAGCAGGTCTTTTACCACCAAGTAAAACCTTGGCCCCCTCTTTTTTTGTTTTTTCAACTAAAGTTTCTAATTCGTTTAATCTTTTTTGAGTTGTTAGTGGACCTAAATTAGTATCTGGATCCATGCCATAACCGATTTTCAATTTTTTTGTTTTTTCTATAAATAAATTTACAAACTCATCTTTTTTATCCTCTTGAATATAAAATCTATTCGGCGATATACAAACTTGACCATTATTTCTAAATTTTGCTGCAATTGCTATATCTGTAGCTTTTTTAATATCAGCATCATCAAATACTATAAATGGAGAATGACCACTTAACTCCATCGTCACTCTCTGAACTTTATCAGCTGCTTGTTTTAATATTAGTTTCCCAACTCTAGAGGAACCAGTGATTGAAATTTTTTTAACTATGTCTGATGAAATTAATTGTTGAGCTATACTTGGTGGATCACCTGATAAAAGATTTACAACACCAGTTGGTACTCCACATTCCCTACAAATATCTACCATTTCCATTACAACTCCTGGAGTAATTACATCTGGCTTAATGATTACCGAGCAACCAGCAGCTAGTGCTGTAGAAATTTTTCTCGCCGATAATACTGCGGGAAAATTCCATGGTGATAAAGCAGCTACAACACCAACAGGCTGATAGTAAACATGCACCCTTGTATCTTCAAATCTACTTTCTATAGTTTGACCATAAATTCTTTTTGTTTCTTCAGCGTTCCATTCAAAAATATCTGCAGCTCCGTTTACCTCACCCTTAGCTTCTGCAAAAGGTTTACCAACTTCTAATGTCATCCATTTTGCTAGCAGATCTTGTTTCTCTCTTATTTTGTCTGCAATTCGTCTTATGATATATGATCTTTGCCAAGGAGGTGTTTTTTTCCAAAGCTCTAAACCTCTTTCTGCAGACTTTAATGCTCTATCAACATCTTGTGGTGTAGCTTTAGATGCATGACCTAAAGTTTCCTCATTAGCTGGGTTAATTACTT
>CABZEV010000027.1 GCA_902524865.1 uncultured Pelagibacteraceae bacterium
GCTAATGTAGTTCTTCCGGCGGTGCCTATTGAAGCTAATAGGGCATATTGAGTTGCTGTGTAAGTTCTATCAACTAACAATGATATGAATGCAACAAACGCAACAGTAGCAAAAGCTGCCGCTATGTCATCAAAGATTACAGCAATTGCAAATAGTATTTCAGACTTACCACTCCACGCTAAAAGACTGAACAACAGATTTGTGCTCGCCATTAAAATTCCTGCTAAAAACATTGCTTTTAAAACACCAGATCTTATTACAAATAGTCCCCCTAACAGAGTGAAGATGACGGTTGTTATCCATCCTAAAGTTTTTGAGTAAATAGCAATATCTGATTTACTAAAGCCAATTTCTTTATAGAAGATGATAGACATGCGCCCTAAAAAAGCCTCTCCAACTTTGAATAAAAAAACAAACCCTAGTATCCCCAAAGCAATTTTAAAGCCATTTTTTTTAAAAAAACTTATTATAGGTCCACTGATTGTTCCACTTACTTCTGATCCAGCTATAGGATGACTTTGAATCCAGGATATTTTTTTTTTTAAATTTCTTTTAATTAATTCTGAAGACTCTATTTTTGACGAGCCAACATCAGTAATAATTTGTTTTGAATTAAAATTATTATTTAATCTTAGTATCATATTTTTGTACTCACTCATTGGCGTACAAAAAATAATTAGATTTGATTTTGCGACTACCTCTTGTAATTTATTTACAAGAATTCCTGGCAACTTTATTCATATGTTGTTATTGCAAATGTTATTATCAGTTGGTTGATTGCTTTTAATGTATTGAATACTCAAAATAGATTTGTTTATGGAGTTTTAGATTTTACTTACAGATTAACAGAACCATTTTTGAGAAGAATAAGACGATTTTTACCAAATTTAGGTGCATTGGATATTTCTCCAATTATTTTACTGCTATTGATTTGGTTCATAGAAATGTGTATGAAGCTCTACATCGCACCAATGATATTCTAGGATTTATGTTTTTAATTGATGGAAAAAAAGAAGCAGCAATATTAAGAGAAAAACTTAAAAAAGAAGTATCTGATCTCAAAAATAAGTATAATAAAGTTCCAGGTTTAACAGTAATTTTGATCGGAGATTTAACCCCTAGTCAGATTTATGTTCGAAACAAAGAAAAATCTGCTAACGAAGTTGGGCTTAAATCTGATGTGATTAAATATCCTGATAGTGTTGAAGAAAAAGTCATTTTAGAGAAGATAGATGAATTAAATAAAGATAATTCTGTGTCAGGTATTTTAGTTCAATTACCATTACCAAAACATATAGATAAGCAAAAAATTATCGAGTCAATAAATCCTTCAAAAGATGTTGACGGGTTTCATCCTGTAAATGTGGGAAACCTCTCCTCAGGTTACGAAAGTTCAGTTCCATGCACACCACTTGGATGTTATTTATTAATTAAAAAAATAGAACCAGACTTAAATGGAAAAAAAGCTGTAATAATTGGTCGATCAAACTTAAACGGCAAACCAATGACTCAATTACTTTTAAAAGAAAATTGTACAGTTACAATAACACACTCAAAAACAAAAGATTTAAAAGCAGAGTGTCTGGAAGCAGATATCATTGTTGCAGCAGTTGGTATACCTGAGCTAGTTAAAGGTGATTGGGTTAAAAAAAATGCAATAGTAATTGATGTTGGAATAAATAAAACAGAGAGAGGAATTGTTGGCGATGTTGCGTTTGACGAAGTTTCAAAAAATGCAAAAGCTCTTACTCCAGTTCCTGGTGGAGTAGGTCCCATGACAATTGCGTGTTTATTAAAAAATACAATTGAATGTTTCAAAAGATCGCAAGTATAATATTTACTCTAATAAATCTTTTTTGGTAAGCTAATTTATGAAAAAACCTAAATACCCTTATAGAATTGCAATTTTAATGCTCATACTCACTGTGCCACCAATAGGCGCGACACAATTAGGTTGGTATTTATATGATCAACAAACTGGATTTGATTATGGTATGATAGTAGGAACTTTTTCAGTAATTTATGCTGCTTGGTTGATGTATGAAAAAAATTGGAGAGAGGACGACGAGGATTAATATATGGAAAAAATAATTTTTTTTGGATTAGTTATACCAATTTTAGCATTCGTTCTTTATTTGGGTGGCACAGCTATCATGACAGGTTTTGAAGCTAAGAGAGAAAATAGATCTAACGAGAGCCTTGAAGATCAAGATAAAGAAAACAGTTTATCTGATAATAATAATAAATTAACTGACGAATTGGATAAATTAAATCAACTTCTCAAAGATGGCGTTTTAACCAAGGAAGAATTTGAAAAAGCAAAAAAGAAAATTTTAGATAATTAGTTGTAATCAAGTAATTTTTTCAAAGATCTAAATTCACCTATTCGAT
This sequence comes from uncultured Pelagibacteraceae bacterium, assembly GCA_902524865.1. Taxonomy (GTDB): domain Bacteria; phylum Pseudomonadota; class Alphaproteobacteria; order Pelagibacterales; family Pelagibacteraceae; genus Pelagibacter. The sequence continues at coordinate 2,392 of CABZEV010000027.1, forward strand.
AAATAATTACTTCTTCTTTTTTAAATCCATATTTTTCTGCACTAGCTTTAAATCTTACTGGAGGATCCATTATAGGTTCTAAAGATAAAACAAACGTACCCCAATGCATTCCAATTACTTTTTTGCTGTTTAAATTTTTTGCAACATCTAAAGCCTCTTCTGGATTAGTATGATAAACTGACTTGTCTTTATAAGGCATGATAGGATAAAAATTATAGGCACCAATGTTTATAAATGTAAGATCTATTGGGCCATATTTATTACCTATGTCTTTGTAGACCTTTCCCACTCCAGTGTCACAACCAAATAGCAGCTTTATACCATTATATTCGATTAAAAAATTTCCCCATAAAGTTTTGTTTGTATCTGTAAGACTTCTTTTTGACCAATGAACAGCAGGTAGAAAAGTAATTTTTAAATTTTTATTTATTAATATTTTATCATACCAGTCCATTTCGTTCACGTCTCTAAAACCATTTTTGTTAAAATATTTACCAAGTTTCAATGGAAGTAAAACTTTAGAATTTTTAAAAGGGAATCTTCTGATCGTCATCATATCCATGTGATCATAATGATTGTGAGTGAGTAAAAAAATATCTGTTTTAGGAATTTCATTTAATTTCAGTGCTGGTTCGGTAAATCTTTTTGGTCCAAAAATTAGTGGCCCAGCATTTTTTGAAAATACGGGATCTGTAATAATCGTTGTATCACCAAGCTTAATTAAAAATGTTGCATGACCGATCCATGCAATATAATCATCCTTTTCATATTTTTTTAAATTTGCTAAAACCCTCTCTTTTTCAATGACATGTTCTTTCGGAACTGTCATATCAAGCTTCTTTTTTTCTCTATTAAAAATTTTGAAGGACCATTTAATATTAGGATTTATTTTTGGGGAACCTTCAGGATTTCTAAAGGTACCATCTGGCAAATGATGATAAGGTTTTTTTTCCACTTAAACTAATTCTTTTTATTGTGAGTTTTTATAATTGTCTCCTCTAACGTTCTACTAATTATAATGGTCCCCTTTTCATTTGGATGTATACCATCACTTAGATTAAACTCAGGTTTCATAGCTACTCCCTTTAGTAAAAAAGGAATAAGTTGTATTTTAAATTTTTTGGCTAAATCAGGAAAAATTTTGTCAAATTTTTTTTTATAAGTTAAACCATGTGATGTTGGAGCAATCATTCCAGCTAGGATAATCTCAATATTTTTATCTTGAGCAATTTTTATAATTTTTTCTAAATTATTTTTAGTCTCTATCGGCTGAATACCTCTTAACATGTCATTAGCCCCTAAGCATAAAATAATTAAATCTATATCTGGTTCACTTAAGGTCCAATCAGCTCTATTTAATCCTCCAGACGATGTACTACCAGAAACACTGCCATCAATAATCTCAATATTATAACCCTTTGCTTCTAAATTCTCTTGTAAAACAATTGGTAAACTATCGTCATCAGATAAACCATAACCAGCCATTAAACTATCACCAAATAATACAATCTTTTCGATTGCATATGCATTAATGGTTAGTAGACAGATAATAATAATTTTAATAATAAAACTTTTGCTCATGAGTTCACTTCTTAAATTAAAAAAAATAAATCTTAAATACCAAACTGGTAAAGATAATATCAGTGTTTTAAAAGATATAAATTTGACCACAAAAAAAAAAGAAACTATTTCAATAGTAGGTGAAAGTGGTTCAGGAAAAACAAGTTTAATCATGTTAATCGGCGGTTTAGAGCGTCCAACTTCAGGCAAAATATTCTTTCAAGAAAACGAAATCACCAAATTGAGTGAGGACGAAGTATCAAAAATCAGAAAAAAAAATATTGGTATAATTTTTCAATCTTTTTATTTAATTCCAAATTATACTGCCTTAGAAAATGTAACCTTAATTCTTGAATTGAATAAATTCAAAAATCCTGAAAAAGAAGCAAAATCTCTTTTAGATAGATTTGGTTTAAAACATCGACTAAATAATTTACCCAGCCAGTTATCAGGAGGAGAACAACAACGTGTCGCTATCGCGAGAGCTATTGCCATGAGGCCAGAGCTAATTCTAGCTGATGAACCTACAGGAAATTTAGATACAGAAAACTCTGATATGATTTCTAAAATTTTATTTAGGTACGTTAAAGAGGAAGGTTCCTCATTAATTATGGTAACACACGACCCAAAACTTGCTAACCGCGCAAGCAGAAAAATTAAAATTAAAGATGGAAAAATTAAATAATTTTTATCAATACAAGTTTATCTTAATTTATGCTCTGAGAGATTTAAAAAGGAACTATAAAAAAATTTCAAGTATAATCATCACTCTGTTCATCAGTCTTTTTATATTAAGTGCAATATTCACTATTGAAGATAGTTTAAAAAAAGAACTCAAAGAAAATGCTAAAGAGCTTTTAGGTGGAGACTTAGAAATTGATTATAATAGAAATCAAGGAAATATAGATTTATTAAATAAAGTTGAAGAGTTTTCAACTATATCAGAGATGGTTGAATTCAGCACAATGCTTTCGACAACAAATCGAGAGAAAAATAAATCTTTATTTACTAGAATAAAAACAGTTGACCAAAAATATCCTTTATATGGTGAAGTAACTTATGAACCTGCTGATGCTTATGAAAGAATGCAAAGTGAACCTTATACAATTTTAATTAATGAAAGTTTATCAAAAACCTTAAATATCAAAACAAATGAAATTGTAAAAATTCAAGATCAAGAATTTCTTGTTATTGGTAAGGTAAGATCTGTTCCAGATGTAAGTGGATTTGTGACTTTTGGAGATTGGGTTTTAACAGGTAAACAAACTTTGGATATCTTAAAACTTAACGGAATAGGAAATTTTTTGAATTATGAATACAAAGTAAAATTTAATAACAATGATAACCCAGAAATAATCATAAAAAAAATCGAAAGTATTTTTAAAGACGATCAAAAGGTAAAAATTAGATATCCGGAAAATGCAGCAAGTGGATTAAAAAGAGTAATTGGTAACTTTTCACAATTTTTATCCCTTGTCTCAATAAGTGCGATGCTTATTGCTGGTATTGGTATTGCTAATACTCTTTTGTCTTTTATAAATCAAAATAATTTGTCTATAGCAGTCAGAAAGGCCTTGGGTTTCTATTCCGGTAATATTAAAAAACTTTATTATCTTCAATTGGTAATATTATTATTTATAATTACTATTTCAGCATATTTAAGTAGTTTATTAATTGTGCCATTAGCAGATAAATATTTGTCAAGTAGCTTTGGACTTAAGATAAATTTATTTTTTTCTTTTTTTAATTTTTTAAAAATATTTTTAATAGGTTTATTGGTTTTGATAATTTTTTCGATTCCTACAATTAGTTCTATCGATCAAGTCAAAGCTTCAAGTCTATTTAGAAATGTATTTCAAAACTTACAATTTTTTTATTCAAAAAAATTAATTGGCTTGAGTATTATTATGTTATCGATTTTGATTTTAACATTTACTTATAGGTCAGAAAATCTTGTTTATAGTCTTGGGTATTTTGGGGCATTTTTTATTTGTTTGATTATCTTTTTTCTACTTTCAAAGTTAATCATATTTTCTTTAAAAAAGTTAAAATTTAATTCGAGCACTCCTTTAAAAGTATCTATTAAAAATATTACACAATCAAAAAGTATTACCCCTATAACAATTATGTCTTTAGGCCTTGGTGTTACATTACTTTTGACCTTAGCATTAGTTGGAACTAATTTTAAAAGAGAGATAGCAAAATCAATACCTGACATCGCTCCTGATTATTTTTTTGTGGGCATCCAAAATGGAGAG
>CABZEV010000028.1 GCA_902524865.1 uncultured Pelagibacteraceae bacterium
TTAATCAGTTTCTCTAATTCGTTGATTTTATTATTAAAATCACTTACTTCGTTTTCTGCTTCTGTATTAATCTCATTTTCTATTTTAATTTCTTTATCGATCTCTAGTAATTTTAGATAATATAGTCCTGCTTCAATTTTTTTTATTTCATCAGAAATATTTTTGTATTTTGTCGCCTCTTCAGCCTGTTTTTGTAAATTTGCTAATTGCTTTTCCTGTTGCTTTCTTAATTCATCAGCTCTCTTTAAATTATTTTCTGCAGCGCTCAACCTAAGTTCAGCTTCATGTCTTCTAACATGTAACCCAGAAATTCCTGCAGCTTCCTCTAAAATTGCTCTTCTATCAGTAGGTTTTGCAGTAACAAGGGCACCAATTCTGCCCTGACTAATCATTGATGGAGAGTGAGCTCCAGTAGATAAATCTGCGAAAAACATTTGAGCATCCCTTGCTCTAACTTCTTTATCATTGATATAAAACTTCGAACCTTTATCTTTTTCTATCTTTCTTCTAACATTTATTTCGTTTAATTCTCTAAATTGCACAGGACCCTCGTTATTTTCATTTGCAACAGTTACTGAAACTTCAGCAATATTTTTAGAGGGTTTATTTGATGTTCCTGAAAATATGACATCTTCCATGCCTGATCCTCGCATACTTTTTGCAGATGTTTCACCCATTACCCACCTTAAAGATTCAACAATATTTGATTTTCCACAACCATTTGGGCCAACGATACCTGTTAAACCATTTTCAATTAAGAAATTAGTTTTATCTGCAAATGACTTAAATCCATTGAGTTGGATTTTTTTAAACTCCATGGATTAACTTATATCAGCTTTTCTAATGTTTTTTTTAAATTTTTATAATTAAGAGATTTTTCGAACTTTTCGTTATTAATTATTATCGTAGGAGTAGAATTAATTTTAAAATTTTTTGTCCCCTCGATTCGATCATTTAAAACATAATCCTCTATTTCTTTATTGTTAATACATTTTTCAAAATCAATATCGAACCCAGCGTTTTTTAGAAATTCTTTTAAATTATTATTTATCTCTTCTATTTCCTTACCTTTTATCCAAGCTTGTTGATTAGAGTAAAGTTTTTCCAAAATCACTAGGCTTTGATCTTGTTTACACAGAGAAATTTTTGAAGCATTTAAAGCAGCAATATCTAAAGGAAAGTGTCGAAATTCTATTTTGACTAGTCCTGTATCTATGAAATCTTTTTTAAGAGAAGGGTAAACATCTTTATGAAAATTTGCACAGTGGCTACATGTTAAAGACTCGTAGGCAATTATGGTAATCTTTGCATTTTGATTTCCTGAAACTATCCTCTTAATTTCTGCGCTAGCACCAGCACTTAATCCAAAAATTAGTATTAAAAATAGAAATAATTTTTTCATTTTTCTTTAAAAACTTTTGTTAATTCAATCAATGAATTTTTGATTTGCTCATTTTTAACATCATTAAGTTTATTTTTATATTTATTGTTTGTCACAGGTTTATTCTGAATTATTTTTTGATTATCAATTTTATTTTCATCATTAAAACTTGTAAATTTAATCCGTTTTACAACTTCATCTTTAAAAAAAGCATTCATTCTATCCATAATTTCTTTTTTTGAATATTCTAATTCAACTTCATGACCTCTTTGTACCATTATTAGGAGCGTGCTTACACTGAACTTGTTTGTATTCTTAAAAGACTTTGGATAACAAATTTTAAATAATTTTTCACCCGCTATATATCTCCAATTATTAAGCGTTTCAGAATAAATTTGGCCTCTTTTATTTATTACCCTCCTAACGTTTGTTGGTAAAGTGTCTTTAAGAGATCTTAATCCTTGAATGCTACCACCTCTCTGCTTAGAATATTTCTTAAATTGCATATGAAAGAACAAATATTAACAAAAAAAATTCTTAATTGGTATGATTTTAATAAGAGAAAATTGCCCTGGCGAAAAAAAATCTCATCCTCAAAAAAACAATATTATACGTTGTTAAGTGAATTTATGTTGCAACAAACTCAAGTTGCTACAGTCATCCCATATTTCAATAAATTTATAAAACAAATTCCAAATTTTCATAGTCTTGCAAAAGTTGAAAATAGAAAACTTTTAAAACTTTGGGAGGGACTTGGTTATTATTCTAGAGCAAGGAATTTAAAAAAAACCGGCAAAGTTGTAATCAAAAATTTTAATGGAAAACTTCCAGATAATTTTGAGGAATTAATTACATTGCCTGGTGTAGGAAATTACACAGCAAGTGCAATTTTAGCAATTGCATTCAACAAACCATACATTCCACTAGATGGAAATATCGAAAGAGTTTTAAAAAGATATCTTTATTTGAAAAAACAAAGTGAAATACAAAAAGAAAATCTTATTAAAAAAAAAGATATTTTTGGTAAATCATTAAGATCAAGTGATTATGCTCAAGCGCTCATGGAATTAGGAGCATTAATTTGTAAGCCAAATAATCCAGTTTGTTCTCAATGTCCTGTAAATGAGAATTGTAAATCTTACAAAAAAAAAGATTTTAGCATCACGAAGAATAATAAAAAAAATAAAGATAAATATTTTATACTTCAGGTTTATAAAAAAAAACAAAGATATTTATTAATAAAAAATACTAAATTTAATTTTTTGAAAAATTTAAAAATATTTCCAATGGAAGAAACGTCCAAAACAAAAAATTTCAATAAAAATATAAATTTCAAAATGTCTAATATGAATATGAACATTAAAATTCAATATTTAAAAAAATATGAAAAATTTAAGTCACCACATTGGATAAATGAAAAAAAATTAGACAACTACATGTTGCCTTCATTTACAAAAAAAATTGTAAAATTTTTAGAGAAAAATTAATGAAGAAAGTAGCTATTATTGGAGCTGGTATTTCAGGATTATTTATTGCTAATTTATTAAAGAAAAACTCAGGTTATCAAGTGGTAATTTATGAGAAGAATAATTCGATTAATCTTGAGGAAGGTTATGGAATTCAATTATCTGTCAATAGCGTGAAGCTTTTAAATGAAATTGAATTTCACAAATTTGAAAATGCAAGGAAGTTTAATCCAAGAAAGATTATTTTTTTTTCATCTAAAAACTTCAAAAAGATATGTGATTTAAATATCTCTGATTTTAATTCAGAGAATTGCCAGTACACTACTTTAAAAAGATCTGATTTAATAAATTTTTTGAAAAAGGATATAGAAAATTTAATTAAATTTAATCATAATGTTTCGAGTATAAATAAAGAAAATCAGAAAATTCAACTTACTTTTGAAAACAATGAAATTTTCGAATGTGATTATTTAATCATATCAGATGGAGTTTTTTCAAAAAGTAGAAGTTTGATTTCCAACAATAAAAGTCAACCAAAATACAACAATACACTAGCCATTAGAGGAAAGATAACAAATTCTTCCGAAATCGATAATGAAAATATTTCATTATTTTTAGGCTCCGATTTTCATCAGGTAATTTATCCAGTAAATCAAAATCGAGACTTAAATTTTATAGCAATTATGAGGTATGAACTTACTTTAGAACAACAAAAAAATTATTCTTTATTCAAAGAAAATTCCTTCATTAGAAAAGTTTTAGAAAAGGTTCCAAAAGAAAATAAAGAATTTTTTGATAAAATTAAGGAATTAAAAATATTCCCAGTATTTGTTAGTAAGGACTTTTTTAAAACAAATAATGATAACATTAATTTTATAGGTGATGCTTTTTTTGCTTTTCCACCTTCATTTGCTCAAGGGGCATCTCAATCCATAGAGGGTGCTTATGAATTATTTAAAAGTATTCAAAATAACTTAGAAGGGGATTTCTTTAAGAATAGAGTTAATAAAACTAAAATGGTTAATAAAAGATCTAAACTAAATCAATTCGCATTTCATTTATCTAATCCTGTGGCTGTTTTTTTTAGAAATATTTTTTTGAAAAAATTTATTAAAAACAAAAAGTTTTTAGATTCTTATTTAGGTAAAATTTATAATAATTAATTTTTTGAAATTAATCTTTGTCTTAAATTATCTATAGGCACTATTTGCCCATTGAGATTATAATGCCAATAAGTCCAGCCATTACAACTTTCTGCTCCCAATATTGATGCAGCTACCTTGTGAATAGAGCCCTCTTTTTTGGCATGTTTTATACTTCCATCAGCCATAATTTTTGCACTGATTTTCTTTTTATTATCAAAAATAGTAGTGCCTGGTTTAATTATTCCTAATTCAACCAATGACCCAAAAGGTACTCTTGGCTTAGATCTGCCATTTTGCAAAGTATCTAAATAATCATCTTCTATAGGTTTTGTATTTTTTAGTCGTTGTTCAGCTGCCTTATAATAGGTTTTTTCTTTTTCAATTCCGTAATAATTTCTACCCAATTTTTTTGCAACCGCTGCTGTTGTTCCTGATCCTAAAAAAGGATCTAAAATTAGATCATTTTTATTTGAGGTTGCTAATAAAATTCTGTGAAGTAGAGCCTCAGGTTTTTGAGTAGAGTGCACTTTTTTACCATTCTTTTTAAGTCTTTCAGAACCATTACAAATCGGCAACTCCCAGTTCGATCTCATTTGAAGATCATCATTTAAACATTTTAAAGATTGATAATTAAAAGTGTATTTTGATTTTTCTGATTTTGATGCCCAAATCAACGTTTCATGTGCATTAGTAAAACGTGTCCCTCTAAAATTTGGCATAGGATTTTTTTTATTCCAGATGACGTCATTTAAAATCCAAAAACCTAAATTTTGAATAGCGGTGCCAACCCTAAAAATGTTATGGTAACTGCCAATCACCCAAATAGCTCCATTTTTTTTCAAAATTCTTTTACATTCTGTTAACCACGAGTAGGTAAATTCATCATACTTTTTAAAATTTTTAAATTGATCCCATTTATCATTGACTGCATTTACCTTAGACCTATCGGGTCTTATAAGCTCATTTCTTAACTGTAAGTTGTAGGGAGGGTCAGCAAAAATTAAATCAAAAGTTTCACTAGGGATTTTTTTAAGTTCCCTTAAACTATCTCCATTTATTAATTTGTTTTTAAGGTCCAAATTCATTTTATAAAAATAAATTAGACTCTAAAAAGATTCTTGGGTCAACCTAGGATTGAATTATTTGGATTCCGTTTGTATGAAAGCGGTTCACAACAACTACATCTGGTGTTTCTACGTGAAACCTATTTTAACTTACTGATTGGTGAAAAGGTTCTTCTATGGTGAGAAGTAATCCCAAATTTTTTTATAGCTTTTAGATGTTGTTTAGTCCCATATCCACAATTTTTACTCCAGTAATAATTTTTAAATTTCTTTCCTAACTTAGAGATCATTTTATCACGTGTAACTTTTGCTATTATAGATGCTGCAGAAATTGATGGTATTTTCTGGTCACCTTTAATGACTGATTGAAGTTTATAATTTTTTAAGTTTGGAGTTTTATTTCCATCGACCAAAATCAGTTTTGGTTTTTTTTTGAGTTTTTTAATCGCTCTTTCCATAGCTAATAGGCTTGCATGAAGAATATTTATTTTTTCAATTTCTGAGACAGAAGCTTTACCTGTAGCCCAAACAGAGTTTTTTTTAATGTATTTAGCTAGAAATTCTCGTTTATTTTTTTTCAAACTTTTTGAGTCTTTCAATAATTTCTTATTGATTGACTTGTTCAATATTACGGCTGCTGCATAAACAGGTCCAATTAAGCTACCTCTGCCAACTTCATCAACTCCAGCAATAGTTTTCATCAAATCCTAATATTTAAAT
>CABZEV010000029.1 GCA_902524865.1 uncultured Pelagibacteraceae bacterium
TTTGAAGCTGCACCATTTAGGTAATTTCTAAAACCATCTGCTTGTGGTTCTAAAAGACTAAATGAATTAATATCAGTCTGATCCTGCCTTGCGTCTCCTCTTCCTGCTGAAAATGGAACTTGAACTTTATAGCCAGCTTTTTTTGCAGCCATTTCGATACCAACACCACCTGCTAGTACAATTAAGTCTGCCATTGAAACACTTTTCTTTTTACTATCGAATTTGCTTTTAATTTTTTTTAAAGCTTTAATTACAGTTAATAATTTTTTTGGATTGTTCACTTTCCAATTTTTTTGTGGTTCCAACATTATTCTTGCACCATTAGCACCACCTCTTTTGTCAGAGCCTCTGAACGTAGATGCTGAAGCCCATGCAGTAGAAACTAAATCTGAAATTGATATTTTTGATTTAGAGATTTCATTTTTTAAATCTTTAACATCCTTTGATTTAAGTTTGTATTTAAGCTTATCAATTGGATCCTGCCAAATTAGTTGTTCTTTTGGAACCTCGCTACCAAGATAGCAAACTCTTGGTCCCATATCTCTGTGAGTTAATTTAAACCATGCTCTCGCAAAAGCATCGTGAAATTCTTTTGGATTTTGGTGAAAATGTTTTGTGATAGGTCCATAGCTAGGGTCAACTTTCATCGATATGTCGGTTGTTTGCATCATTGGTGGATTAAGCACACCTTTTTGATGCGCATCGGGAACCATTTTAATCTCTTGCCCATTTTTCTTCGGAGTCCATTGATGAGCACCAGCTGGGCTTTTTGTAAGTTCCCACTCATGTCCATATAAACAGTCTAAATAACCCATATCCCATTGAATTGGATTTTGAGTCCAAGCGCCCTCAATACCACTACTTATTGTATCAGCACCTTTTCCAGATTTATATCCACTATTCCACCCAGTTGACTGGTCTTGAAGTCTTGAAGCTTCAGGATCTGGTCCTTTAAATGACTCTGATGCTGCACCATGAGATTTTCCAAACGTATGTCCTCCTGCAACTAATGCTGCTGTCTCATAATCATTCATAGCCATTCTGCCAAATGTCTCTCTAATGTCATGTGCTGCTAGTTTTGGATCTGGATTAGCGTCAGGACCTTGCGGATTTACGTAGATTAAACCCATATGTGAAGCTCCTAATGGCTGTTCCAAATCTCTCTTTCCACTATATCTCTCCACACCTAACATTTCTTTTTCTGAGCCCCAATAAATATCATCTTCTGGTTCCCAAATATCAGTTCTGCCAGCTCCGAAACCAAAAGTTTTAAAACCCATTGAATCTAAAGCTACATTTCCAACAAGTATAAATAAATCTGCCCATGAAATTTTTCTTCCATATTTCTTTTTAATAGGCCATAAAAGTAATCTAGCTTTATCTAAGTTAACGTTGTCTGGCCAAGAATTAAGTGGCGCAAATCTTTGATTACCTGTTCCTGCTCCACCTCTACCATCACCAGTTCTGTAAGTTCCTGCTGCATGCCAAGCTAATCTAATAAATAATGGACCATAATGACCATAATCTGCTGGCCACCACTCTTGGGAATCTGTCATTAATTTTTTTAAATCTTTTTTTAATGCTTTGTAATTTAGTTTTTTAAATTCTTTTGCATAATTAAATTTTTTATCCATAGGGTTAGATAAATTTGAGTGCTGACTAAGAATTTTAAGATTTAAACTATTGGGCCAAAAGTCACTTACCGTTTGGCCTCTTCCTGCAGAAAACTTTGCTGGTGTTCCTGCGCCGGTAAAAGGACATTTGCTCATTTGATTGGCTTTAAAAGACTTATTTTTAATATTTTCAGTACTCATAAATTTAATGTTTCCCATAGTTATTAGAATTAATAATTTATAATAGTTCTAAACTAAATGTCAATAGTTTAGAATGATTATAATATAAATTTAGAAAAGAAGATTTTTTTTAATTCTGATTTTGATAATCACTCGCAACTCTTACTAAAACTTCCACAGAACTAATTTTTTTTCCTGTAATATTATTTTTAATATTAACTTTTCCAATTTCGTTATCATTACAATCTATAAGTAAATTTGTATCCTCATCATAAAAATGATGATGTTTGGTTATATTTGTATCAAAATAACTTTTATCACTACTGATCGTAATTTCTTTCAAATAACCTTTATCTTTAAAAGCATGAACTGTGTTATAAATTGTAGCTAAAGATATTTTCTTATTAAAATTTTTTGAGATATTTTTTGCTAAATCATTAATTGTAAAGTGAAACGTTTTGTCTCTATTAAATAAGACTTCACAAATTTTAAGTCTTTGTTTAGTTGGTCTAAGACCAGAATTTCTTAATTTGCTAACAAATTCGCTATTTTTTAACATTGTTAATTATAATAATTCTAAACTTTATGTATATTATAATGGTTTAAAATCAAGTATTAAGGTGATCTATTTTATGAAAAAAAACTCCTATTCTTATGAAGAACTTATAAGTTGCGGAAACGGAGCTCTTTTTGGTCCAGGAAATGCAAAATTACCGCTTCCACCAATGTTAATGTTTGATAGAATTACAGAAATTAATGACAAAGATGGTGCTTTTAAAAAAGGCTCTTTAAAGGCTGAATTAGATATAAAGAAAGACCTTTGGTTTTTTGATTGTCATTTTAAAGAAGATCCAGTGATGCCAGGATGTCTTGGTCTTGATGCTATGTGGCAACTTGTAGGATTTTATTTAGGCTGGATTGGAAATCCAGGAAAAGGCAGAGCCTTGGGCGTTGGTACAGTAAAATTTACAGGAGAAGTTTTACAGAATGTTAAATTAGTCAAATATGAAATCGATATGAAAAAAATTATGTCTCCTGGTGGTACAACAGTTGGTTTGGCTAATGGGATATTATTAGCAGATGAAAAAAAAATTTATTCAGCAGATAATTTAAAAGTGGGGTTATTCAAATAATGAGAAGAGTTGTAATAACTGGTTTAGGAGTAGTTTCTTGTTTAGGAAATAATCAAGAAGAAGTTCATCAATCTTTATTAAATTCGAAGTCAGGAATCTCATTTGCTGAGGAATATAAGGAGCATAATTTAAAAAGTCATGTTCATGGTAAACCAAAAATCAAACTTGAAGATCATATAGATAGAAAAACAATTAGATTTATGGGTTCAGGCTCAGCATATAACTATATTGCAATGAAAGAGGCAATTAAGGACTCAGGTTTAGAGGAAAAAGAAATAAGCAACTTTAGTACTGGTATAGTCATGGGATCTGGAGGGCCTTCAATTGAAAATGTAATTTTAGCAGCTGATAAAACAAGAGCAAAAACCCCAAAATTAATGGGTCCTTTTATAGTGCCAAGAACCATGGCAAGTACTGCGTCTGCTACTTTAGCAGTTCCATTTAAAATCAAAGGGACTAATTATACAATGAGTTCTGCATGTGCAACTAGTGGTCACTGCATTGGAAATTCAATGGAATTAATTCAAATGGGTAAACAGAATATTGTTTTTGCTGGTGGAAGTGAAGAAATACATTGGGCAATGACAGCTATGTTTGATGCCATGACCGCTCTATCATCGAAATATAATGATACACCCCAATCAGCATCAAGAGCATATGATAAAACTAGAGATGGTTTTGTAATAGCTGGTGGGGCGGGTGTGTTAGTATTAGAAGAATATGAGCATGCAAAAGCTAGAGGTGCCAAAATTTATGCTGAATTGACAGGTTATGGCGCCACCTCAGATGGATATGACATGGTAGCTCCATCTGGAGAAGGAGCTGTCAGATGTATGAAAATGGCAATGACTACTACCAAAAAAAAAATTGATTATATTAATACTCATGGAACTTCAACACCAGTAGGTGACATAACTGAACTAAAAGCTATTAAGGAAACTTTTGGGGAAGATGTTCCAAAAATAAGTTCAACTAAGTCTTTATCCGGTCACCCTTTAGGTGCTGCGTCGGTTCATGAGGCTATATATTGCTTAATTATGATGAAAAATAATTTTATCGCTGGATCAGCAAATATTTCTGAAATGGATGAGGATGCTAAAAAATTTCCGATAGTTTCAAAAACTGAAACTAATTCTACTTTAAACACAGTAATGTCTAATAGTTTTGGTTTTGGTGGAACTAACGCTGCTTTAATTTTTGAAAAAATATAATTATGAGTTTAATGAAAGGTAAAAAAGGATTGATCATGGGTGTTGCCAATGAAAGATCTATCGCTTGGGGTATTTCACAAAAATTAGCCGAAGCTGGTGCTGAACTAGCATTTACATATTTAGGAGATGCTTTAAAAAAAAGAGTAGTTCCCTTGGCAGAAAAATTAAACTCAAATATAACTTTTAGTTGTGATGTTGAAAAAAAAGAAGACGTAATAAAATTATTTGAGGATATTAAATCCCAATGGAGTGAGATAGATTTTGTAGTTCACGCAGTTGCTTTTTCAGATAAATCAGAACTATCAGGTGAGTATTTAAATACAACTAGAGAAAACTTTTTAAGAAGTATGTTAATATCGTGTTTCTCTTTTACTGAAGTTGCAAAAGAAGCATCTAAAGTAATGAAACAAGGTAGTGGTTTGCTTACATTGACGTATGAGTCTACTAAAGCAATACCAAATTATAACGTAATGGGTGTTTGTAAATCAGCATTAGAAGCAAGTGTGAAATATTTAGCCAGGGATTTAGGAGCTAAAGGTATAAGGGTAAATGCAATAAGTGCTGGACCTATAAAAACATTAGCAGCCTCTGCAATCGGGGATGCAAAATTTCTTTACAAATGGAATGAAGACCATTCTTTATTAAGGAGAAATGTTGATATTCACGATGTTGGAAATTCTGCCTTATATCTTTTAAGCGATCTTGCGAGTGGTGTTACAGGTGAAATTCATTATGTAGATGCTGGTTACAACAAGGTTGGAATGCCAGATCCTAAAAATATTTCATAATTCAAATTAAACTCAATCAATGGTTTTTTTAATTTAAATGAATCAAATTTTAATTAATACTTTTCGAATAGAGCATCTTAATGTATTTGAATTTTTTTTAACATTATTACATAAAACTTTTCTATAATTTAAACCTAAACATTTAGATAATTTATCATATATGTTTGGCCAATCAGAATTGGTAAGTTCAATAATTTTAGTTTTCTTTTTTGCAAAAAGAATATTTGCTAAACCTGCCCCGTGTAAACCTATAATTAATTTTGCATTATAAAAAATTAAGGCTTGTTCAAAAAAAGAATAATCAGATAATGTAATTGATCTAAAACCTTTTTTTTTTAATTCAGAAATTAACTCATTTTCATTAATCAAATATCTATTTTTTTTTAAATTTGCGTCAAGTCTATTTATATAAATTCTGCTAAAATTATGTTTAGAAAATATTCTATTCTCTCTCATATAATCAAATACTCTTTTTTTTAATTTTTTCAATAAATGTGAATTATAAAAATCAAAACCAATATCATTGGAAGAAAAAATGATACTCTTAAATTTTAGGTATTTATTTCGAGATAAATTTATAAAATTCATATTATTTTTTTTAAAAAAGCATTTCAATGAGTCTAATTGATATTTTTTTTGATAATTTGGAACTAATATATTTTTAATATTATTTTTTTGTATTTTTTCTTCTAAAATTAATAGTCTTGGTAAAACATCTATTAACCAATGATAATAATTATTTTTAGCATCTCTTCCAGA
>CABZEV010000030.1 GCA_902524865.1 uncultured Pelagibacteraceae bacterium
ACCGCCGTCCCACCTGAATGTTCTTTGTTATTTGTATCAATAATCTTAATATTTAAATTTTTCGTATCTAGTTTTTCTGATAAAGGAATTTCGTTCCATTGTAATTTAGCTTTACCAATTTCAGTCGTAACAATATTTTTATCCAATATTTTTGACTCTAAATTTCCATTTGAGGTTGACAAAATGATGTTTTCAGATTTTGTCTCCTCAGAAATTAATTTTGCAACACATCTAGTACCATTTCCGCACGCACCAGACTCTCCTCCATCAGAATTAAAAAATTTTAAATTTGCATCACTTGTTTTGCTAGATTCAATAAATATTAATTGATCACAGCCAATAAAATTTCTATCACAAATTTTTATGATTTGATCTTTAGTCAAATTGGTAATCTTTTGTCTATTATCAATTATTATAAAATCATTACCTAATCCATCCATTTTAAAAGCCCTTATATCCATATATAGTTATTTAACTTATTTATTGACTTTTTGAACCTCTATTATAGTTTGTGGCAGTTTCCGCAAAAACGTTAAATTTGCGGTGTCTTTGGAAACAAAGAGATCGACACTAGTCAGCGAGGGTTCGCCCACTAGTGCGATTACTGCTGTGTGAAATAAATATGTTTGAAAATTTAACAAATAAATTTGAGGAAGTTTTTTCCTCTTTGAAAAAAGCCCCTTCGCTTGATGAGAGCCAAGTTGATGGGGGCCTTAGAGCTATTAGACAAGCCTTACTAGAGGCCGATGTATCGCTTGAGGTCGCGAAAGAGTTTATCGAAAAAGTTAAACCAAAAGCTTTAGGGCAAGAAATTATCAGATCTACGTCTCCTGGCGATATGGTCGTGAAGATCGTTTATGACGAATTAGTTAATTTATTAGGTGAAAAAAACATTGATGTAAAATTAAACGCCGTTCCTCCAGTGCCAATGATATTAGTTGGTTTACAAGGTTCAGGTAAAA
The DNA here is from genome assembly GCA_902524865.1 of uncultured Pelagibacteraceae bacterium. GTDB lineage: Bacteria > Pseudomonadota > Alphaproteobacteria > Pelagibacterales > Pelagibacteraceae > Pelagibacter. Next base: position 963 of record CABZEV010000030.1, read on the forward strand.
CTACCACTACTGCTAAACTTGCAAGATATTTAGAAAATACAAAGAAAAAGAAGGTAATGATGGTCAGCTTAGATATTTATAGACCAGCTGCACAAGAACAATTGAAATCTTTAGGTGAGCAAAATGATATCTTAACTTTACCAATTATAGAGGGTCAACAACCTGCAGATATTTGTCAGAGAGCAATAAGTGCTGCAAATTTAAATGGTGCCGACATTATCTTGTTTGATACAGCTGGCAGAACACAAATAGATCTTCAAATGATGAGTGAAATAAAACAGATTGAAAATATAATCAATCCTGCCGAAACTTTTTTAGTTGCAGATTCTTTAACTGGTCAAGTAGCAGCATCAGTTGCAAAAGAATTTAAAAATACTGTAGGTTTATCAGGAATTATTTTAACAAGAGCTGATGGTGATGCCAGAGGTGGGGCCGCGGTTAGTATGAAATTTGTATCAGAGGTTCCAATTAAGTTTTTAGGGGTAGGAGAAAAAATTGAAAATCTTGAGGTGTTTCATCCCGATAGGATTGCAAACCGAATTCTTGGAATGGGAGATATTGTATCTCTAGTTGAAAAAGCAGCACAAGATTTAGGTGAAGAAAATATTAAAAAGACAGAAGAGAATTTAAAAAAGGGACAATTTTCAATGCAAGATTATTTAACTCAACTAAGACAGATGAAAAAAATGGGTGGAATAGAGGGAATTATGTCTTTTATGCCAGGCATTTCTAAAGTTAAATCACAAATGGATGCTGCGGGTATTGACGAGAGTGTTATCACTAAGAATGAGGCTATAATTTTATCGATGACAAAAAAAGAAAGAGAGAACCCAAAAATAATTGATGGTTCTAGAAAAAAAAGAATTGCTAATGGTTCTGGAACTGATCCAGCCACTATCAATAAATTGTTAAAACAATTTAAAATGATGTCTGAAATGATGAGAAAGATGTCTAAAGGAAATCTGAAAGGTATGTCTGATAAAGGAATACCACCAGAATTATTTAATCAATTAAAATAAAAAAGGAGAGTAAATGTTAAAACTTAGATTATCAAGAGGTGGAACAAAGAAAAGACCAGTTTACAAAGTTGTTGTGGCTGATAGTCGTTTTGCAAGAGATGGACGTTTCATAGAAAAAGTTGGTTTTTTTAATCCTCTATTACCTAAAGAAAAAAAAGAAAGAATAGGATTAGAGGCTGAAAGAATTAAATATTGGTTAGGCCAAGGTGCACAACCGACTACAAGAGTAGCAAGAATCTTAGGTGAAAATGAGTTAATGCCAATGCCTGCTAATGGTAATAATCCTCAAAAAGCTATTCCAAAAAAAGATAGAAAAAAAGAAGGGTCTGATGATGCTAAAAAGGAAGAGGCAGCAAAAGCAGACGCAGCACCGACAGATGGAGCAAAAAGAGAAGAAGCTCCAAAAGCAGAAGCTAAAAAAGAAGAAGTTCCAAAGGCAGAAGCTAAAAAGGAAGAAGTTCTAAAAGCAGAAGCTAAAAAGGAAGAATCTCCAAAAGTATAAGCTACAAAAGAGGAAAAAAAGTAATTTAAGGTTTACTTATGTTAAAGACACAAGTGTTAACACTTTATCCAGAAATTTTTCCTGGTCCGTTAAACAAAGGATTATATGGGAAAGCAATGGCTAAAAAGATATGGAGTCTTAATGTGGTAAACATAAGAGATGCAGCAACAGATAAACACAAAACTGTTGATGATACTCCATATGGTGGTGGATCAGGTATGCTGTTAAAACCAGACATACTAGCAAAATCAATTGATGAAAATATCCAAAAAGGGGAAAGAATTTTTTATCTTTCGCCAAAAGGTAAAAAATTTGATCAAAGACTTGCTCAAGATTTATCAAAAGAAAAATCGTTCAATTTAATTTGTGGACATTTCGAGGGTGTTGATGAAAGAGTATTATCCACAAGAAATATTGAGGAAATAAGTATAGGAGATTATGTGCTTTCTGGAGGGGAAACAGCTGCTCTTGTAGTTCTTGATAGTGTGCTAAGACTTTTGCCTGGAGTTTTAGGTAATGATAAATCATCTTTGGAAGAAACTTTTGAAAATGGTCTTTTAGAGTATCCTCAATATACAAAACCTCAAATTTGGGAGGAAAAATCAGTACCAGATGTCTTATTATCAGGGGATCACAGCAAAATTAAAGACTGGCGTTTATCTCAATCTGAGGCTATAACACGCGTCCGAAGACCAGATTTGTGGCATAAATATAAGAAGGATTAGCTTGATAAATATTGAAATGAAAACGATTGAAGAAATAAATCAACATAATGTAACAAAAATTCTATCGGAAAAAAAGATTCCAGAATTCTTTCCCGGTGATGTTGTTAAAGTTGGTGTAAGAATTACAGAGGGGAAAAAAGAGAGAATTCAGTATTTTGAAGGAGTATGTATTGCGAAAAAAAGCAGAAATTTAAATTCTTCTTTCACAGTTAGAAAGATTTCTTTTGGTGAAGGTGTTGAGAGAACATTCCCACTATTTGGTACAGTAATTGACTCAATTAAAGTCATTCGTTCAGGAAAAGTTAGAAGAGCTAAACTATATTACTTAAGAGATAGGACTGGTAAATCAGCTAGAATTGCTGAAAAAATAAGAAAAAAGATTGGTATTGATATAGATGTAAAACCAAAAATAGTAACTGAAGAAAATTTAGCTCCTGTTTCAACAGAGGCATCTGACAATAAAGAGGATGTAACTAAGGCAGACACTAAGATGGAAGAAACTCCTAAGGAAGAGCCAAAGAAAGAAGAAATTGCCAAAGTTGAACCAAAACCTATAACTGAAGAAAAACTTGAAACTTCTCCAGAAAAAAAATAATTTTTTTTCAATGCCTAATACTCTTTACGATAAAATTTGGAAAGAACACTTAGTTGACCAGCAAGATGATGGTACAGCTTTATTATTTGTTGATAGGCATCTCGTTCATGAAGTGACTAGTCCACAAGCATTTGAAGGTTTACGAAATTCTAAAAGAAAAGTAAGACACCCAAAGCTTACATTGGCCGTTGCAGATCACAACGTTCCAACAACTAATAGAACTAATGGTATTTCAGATAAAGAGTCTAAAATTCAAGTTGATACATTAGAAAAGAATTGCAAGGAATTTGATATTCAACTCTTTGGGATGGAGGATAAGCGTCAAGGTATAGTTCATATAATTGGTCCTGAACAAGGATTTACTCAACCAGGAACAGTTATAGTTTGCGGAGATAGTCATACAGCTACACATGGAGCGTTTGGTGCTTTGGCATTTGGTATAGGCACCTCAGAAGTTGAACACGTATTAGCAACACAAACTTTAGTGCAAAAAAAAGCAAAAAATTTCAGAATTAATGTTAATGGAAAACTTCCGTTAGGTGTTACTTCAAAAGATGTAATTTTACAAATAATTGGAAAAATAGGGACAGCAGGTGGAACAGGATGTGTTATTGAGTATGCTGGTGATTTAATCAGATCACTGAGTGTTGAGCAAAGAATGACTATATGCAACATGACTATAGAGGGCGGAGCAAGAGCAGGTTTGATTGCACCAGACGAAAAAATTTTCAAGTACTTGGAGGGAAAACCTATGTCACCCAAAGGTGAAAAATGGGACAAAGCCTTAGCGTACTGGAGAAGTTTAAAATCTGATGATGGTGCAAATTTTGATAAAGAAATAAGTCTTCAAGCTAATGAAATTTCACCGATGATTACCTGGGGAACTTCACCTCAAGATGTCATTACTATCGAGGATAAAGTACCAAACCCAAACAATGAAAAGGATGAGGATAGAAAAAATTCTATTGAAAGAGCTCTAAAATATATGGGTTTAAAACCTGATATGGATGCTAAAGATATTAAGATAGATAAGGTTTTTATAGGTAGTTGCACAAACGGAAGAATTGAGGATTTACGAGAAGCAGCAAAGATTTTAAAAGATAAAAAAATTGCCTCTCATGTTCATGCAATGGTTGTTCCAGGATCTGGTTTAGTGAAAGAACAAGCAGAGCAAGAAGGTTTACATAAAATCTTTGAAGAGTCTGGTTTTGAATGGAGAGAACCAGGATGTTCCATGTGTTTAGCGATGAATGCTGATAAATTAAAACCAGAGCAAAGATGTGCATCAACATCAAACAGAAACTTTGAAGGAAGACAAGGTAGAGGTGGAAGAACACACCTTGTGAGCCCAGGGATGGCAGCTGCAGCAGCAATTTCTGGAAATTTGGATGATGTAAGAAAATATCAAAATTAATGCAAAAATTTTCTACATTAAAAAGCATTCCAGCATATTTACCAATAGTAAATATCGATACTGACATGATTATCCCAAAGCAGTTTT
>CABZEV010000031.1 GCA_902524865.1 uncultured Pelagibacteraceae bacterium
GGATCATATATAATCCACTCAGGAAGTTTTTGTCCATTATCTAAAACCACTTTAAGATTTTGCCAAGGTAGCTCAACCAAGAAATTTTCTTTTTCAACTTTAGCGTCTAAATTTAAAAATTCGTCTGGTTCTATTGTTTTTATTAACTCATCAATATCTTTAATTTCGTTAATTACCGCTGTCTTAGTTTTATCAATTTTTCCTTGTTCATTGACAGAGTTGAGTTTTACAGATCCATCATTTTTAATTTCCAATTTATTTGATCTTTCTATCTTTCTAGATTGTTTTAATATTTCTTTATCCTCAGCAATTTTTTTTGAATCGATGATCACAGTTACTTGCTTCTTATTATTATCTTCATCAACAGCAATAATCTTAAACTCCACCATTTTCACACCTTTAGGAATATCGGTCTTTGTTTTTCCTGTTTTTGGATTGATCTTTATCCAATCTGGTAAGGCGCTTCCATCTTTCATCTCACCATAGTACTTTTGTACTTCTTTACCCTCGTCATTAAATACTTTGAATTTTACCTTGAGTGCTTTATCTGAGTGTTTTGCGATAATTTTATCAACATAGATATCTATACCTTTATCTTTAAGTTCTAAAGAATTCGATTCTGCGACTAAGTCTACGAGTTTCAAGCCTTGGTTAAATTCAGCACTTTTAGCTAAATTAGATTTGGGTATCTTTAATTCTTTACGTTCAAGTCTTTTTTCTCTTTTTAATTTTTTTAATTGTCTATCTTCCTCTCGTTTTTGTCTTTTTTCCTCTCTTTTTTCTTTCTTAGGTTTTTTTACCTCCTCAGGATTTGGTTCATTTTTAGCATCTCCATCGATACCTGTTATTGTAAAAGTTATTGTTCCAATATCTATTGCTTTGGAGCCAGCATTTGTCTCATCATCCATGACTTTATAAGAAAAAACATCGGTTGCAGTTTCACCTGCTCTTAAAGCAATTGTCGCTGCATTTCCTGTTACGCTATAAGTATAAGCACCTCCACTATTGATCGTTAAGTCACCATATGTACCTGATACAGCACTACCGACATTTGAATTTGCTAATGTTGATCCTTCAGCATCTGCGCCAACTCCTCTAACCCCTAAAGCTGATGAAGCATCATCACTATCTGTATCATTTGTTAAAACATTTCCTGTAGCATCGTCATCACCCGCTGTAATACTTCCTGTATCATTGACAGCAACTGGTGCAGCGTTAACAGAAATTGTAATTGTATATGTTACCGCTTGAACTGCATCACCATCCCAAGCTCTATAAGTAAAACTATCATCAGACTCAGAGTTTGCATTTGGAGTATATCTTAAACTAGAAACAAGAATTGTGTCATTAACTGATTGTGCATTTCCATTGCTTATTCTTGTTAATGTGCCCGAAGTTGGTAAAGATTTAATTTTTATACCAACACTATCATCGTCATCTGCATCAGCATAATTAGTAAAATCAGAAGCTGCAAAATTTTTTGTAATATTTGATGAAGTTCTTGCTCCATGAGTGGCATCTGTATTATTTTCATTAATATATACTGTTTCATTTCCAGCTGTAGGAGCATCATTTACTCCTGTAACTGTAATTATTAATGTTGCAGTGTCAGTAGATGTTCCATCTGAAATAGTATAAGTAAAACTATCTGTTACAGTATCGCCAGCGTCTAAATCATCAGCAGCACTTTGATCAGCTACATAAGTATAAGTTCCATCAGCACCAACAATTAAAGTACCATAAGTACCAACTATAGTAGTACCACTTGAATTGTATGAACTTCCACCAGCAACTGCAGAATTCGATCCCCCAGTTACAGCAATTTGAGTAACTGTTATAGAGGCGCTATCATCAGCATCACTATCATCTGCCATTAATAAACTTGATCCAGAGCTTTGAGTAACTGTTGCATCTTCGTTAACACTATCAGTATCGTTTACAGCAACTGGAGGATCATTTACTCCTGTAACTGTAATAGTTAAAGTTGCTGTGTCAGTTTGTGCTCCATCAGAAACAGTATAAGTAAAGACATCTGTAACATTATCATTTAAATCTAAATCATCAGCAGCACTTTGATCAGCTACATAGGTGTAAGTTCCATCAGCGCCAACAGTTAAAGTACCATAAGTACCAGTTACGGATGTTCCATTACTATTATAAGAGCTATGTAATGCAACGCTAGAGGACGAACCACCATTCGGTTGAATTGCGGTTACAGTTAAAGTATCATGATCATCAACATCTGTATCATCAGCGACAAGAAGACTAGAACCTGAACTTTGTGTAATTGTTGCATCTTCGTTAACGCTATCAGTATCATTTACTCCTGTTGGAGAATCGTTTACCCCCACAATGGTAATTACTATTTTTCCAATATCAGTGTCAGTACCATCAGATACAGTGTAATTAAAAGAATCTGTCACAACATCACCTGCATCTAAATCTTCTGCAGCTGATTGGTTTGCTGCATAACTATAGGATCCATTGGCATTTAAAGTTAACTGACCATAAGTACCTGTCAAAGCAGAACCAACAGAACTTGCAGCAGTTCCACTACCTTCAGTTGCTCCTGTTCTATATGAAGTTACTGTTAAACTATCACTATTTGCATCCGTATCATCTCCCAGAACATCACCATCATGCTCTCCAGAAACATTTGCAACTAAATTATATGGACTAACTAAAGTGTATGTTTCAATTGTATCTTGCGCAAAATCAGCATTGAACATTTTTGTTCCATCGTGATTAAAAGCTATCCCGGCTGGATTTGGATTACTATAAGCAACATTATATGCACCTTTGTAAGTATGTCCTCCGTCAATATCAAACGCTGTTGTTAGTTCATATTCGACAATCTGATCATTTCCAGCAATTGCTATAAATAATCTTGTACCGTCGTGGTTAAATGACATGCCTTGTTGATAATTTGGGCTACCAGGATCTGAAATATCAAGACTGCTTGCAGAGCCTTTTGTAGATGGATCATAAGGTGTACTTAAAGTATATTCTAAAACTGTATCATCAGCCACAGTGCCGTCACCATGCAAAATATACATCTTAGTTCCATCATTATTAAACATAATGTCCCTTGGATTATCACTACCTGTGGCAGTATTATATCCTGAAATATAATCGTTAGTGGCATGAACATTTGCTAGACTGTACGCGGTGCCTAAAGTCCATGCATGTACCTCACTACTACCATTACCCACCAAATAAATTTTTGTACCATCGTTATTAAATGCAATACCCTGCGGTCTAGTATCCTTTCCACTTACATCTAAAACATTACCACTTTCATGAGTTGCTGAAGTTGGATCAAAAGCTGTGCTTAAAGTGTATTCATTTATTTCATCGCCTCCAGGACCTGTAATAAACATTTTCGTGCCATCAGGATTAAAAATAACATCTGTTACAGTAGTTTCTTGACTACTTACATCTTCTGGAGTTCCTCTTGAAACAGGGGTAACATCATTAGCACTGGCGCCATCACTAACTGATAAAGTTGCATTCTCATTAATAGTTCCTGTGTTGTCTGCTGCAACTGGTGGAGAGTTTACAGTTATAGTAAGTGTGCCAGTATCAGTCGCTGCTCCATCTGAAAGAGTATAAGTAAAAACATCTGTACCCGCACTTGAACCAGCAATATATTGATAAGTTCCATCTGCACCAATTCTTAAAGTACCATAACTACCTGTTACAGATGTGTAGCCTGAATTATAAGAAGTCAGTTGTGTCACAGCTGTAGCACTTCCACCTGCAGTGGTGGCAACTATACTTGTTACATTTAATGATGCACTGGCATCAACGTCAGTGTCGCCATGTAAAAGGTCCGATGTACCATCTGTAACTGTAAGGGTATTACTTGCACCAATAGAGCCAGTTTCATCATCTGCAACTGGACTATCATTGATACCTATCACTGTAATTTCAATTACGGCTATATCGGTTACTGTTCCATCTGAAACTGTATAATTAAAACTATCAGTTACCACATCTCCAGAGTCTAATGCATCAGCAAGATCTTGATTTGCAACATAAGTATATGACCCATTTGAATTAAGTGTTAACTGACCATATGTTCCTGTTAATGCTGCACCAACTGTTCCAGCAATTCCATTTCCCTCACTAGATCCTATTCTTACTGCCGTAACTGTTAAAGTATCACTATCAGCATCTGTATCATCACCCAATACATCCCCATCATGTTCACCATGAACGTCAATCAAATTAAATGGACTGACTAATTCATATTCATGGACATTGTCGGTTCCATAACCCATCATAAACATTTTAGTTCCATGTTTATTGAATAAAAGACTGAAAGGTTCACTATCAACTGTATTACCATCGTTTGGATTAAGTTTTATATTATATTCACCAACATAAGTTCCAGTTGATACATCATAAGCAGTTGATAATTTGTATTCTGTAATATCTTTACCTTGGCCTCCAACAACAAACAATCTTGTACCATCAATATTAAACTGAATATCTCTAGGTAGCGTTTCTTTAGCAGACACATCTAAACGATTAGAATCTGACCGAGATGCTGTTGAAAGATCATAAGCAGTTGAAAGATGAATCTCCTCAATATTACCGCCGTTAAAACCAGCTACAAATAATTTTGTTCCATCATTATTAAATCTAATTCCGCATGGTCTAGTATCTCCAGAAGAGAATTCTACTACACTACCAGTTTGTGTACTTACATCATAAGCAGTACCCAGTGTGTATTGAAAAACTTTTCCAGTGTTACCACCACCTACAAATAATTTTGTTCCATCATTATTAAAAGTTAAACCGAATGGTTCTCCTGTTTGGCTACTAACATCTAACTTTTGAGCATCCCCCTGATAACTTGCAGTTGAAACATCATAAGCAGTAGACAAGTGATATTCTTTAATTGCATTACCATTATTTCCTCCATGAAACATTCTTGTGCCATCATTATTAAAAGCTAAGCCCGCAGTAGCA
>CABZEV010000032.1 GCA_902524865.1 uncultured Pelagibacteraceae bacterium
CTAAACCTATCGTTAAAAATACAACTAATGAAGTAAACCCTAAAGTTACACCAAGAATATGAGGGATTGTTTTTTTGATCCCAAAATTAAATCCAGAGTAAGATGCGACTACATTATTTGGACCTGGTGTATAAGCTGTAACAAACCAAAATAAAGAGATTGATAATATTTCAGGATGCATACTTAGGCTATTGGAAGTCCGTTTTCTGATTGTTGAGAAGGATGTACGAGAATCACTCTGCCTTCCTTATCAATCGAACCTAAAATCAAAACTTGGGATACCACTCCAGCAATATTTTTTTCAGGAAAATTACAAACTCCGATTACTTGTTTACCTTTTAAATTATCCTCATTGTAATAATGAGTAATTTGTGCTGAAGATTGTTTAATTCCTATCTCTTTTCCAAAATCCACTTCAACTACTAAGGATGGTTTTCTTGCTTTGTCATTTTTTTTTACAGAAATTACTGTCCCTACTCGTATGTCAACTTTATCAAATATATCGTATGTTATTTGTTTTTTCATAAATTCAGTATATATATTAGTTATTATTCATGAGTACAGAAATTAATATTGAAAAATTATATGAAAATTGTATCAAAATTTTGACTGATTTAATCAGTTTCAAAACAATTTCTGGAGATGATAATAGTAATTTAATTAATTATTGTGAAGAGTACCTTCACAAGTTAGGTGCAACCTCATTTAAAACTTTTGATGAGGAAAAGAAAAGAGTTAATCTTTTTGCTACATTCAAAGCAAAAAAAACAAATGGAATAAAACCCATTATCTTATCTGGTCACACTGATACAGTTCCAGTTTCAAAAAGTTGGAGTACTGATCCTTTTAAAGCTACAATCAAAGATGATAAACTTTATGGCAGAGGTGCATGTGATATGAAAGGTTTTATTGCGTGTGTTTTAGCTTATGCGCCAATTTATTCAAAAGTAAAATTAAATAGAGATATCCATTTTTCATTCACATTTGATGAAGAAACTGCTTGTCTTGGAGCGCCTATATTAATTGAGGAGTTAAAAAAAAGAAAAATTCAAGACGGCATATGCATAATTGGGGAACCAACTAAAATGAAAATTATAGATGCTCACAAAGGTTGTTATGAATATACAACTTATTTTGAAGGTTTAGCAGGTCATAGTTCAATGCCACATAAAGGGGTTAGTGCCGTTGAGTTTGCTTCACGTTACGCAAACAAACTCATTGAATTAAGACAGGACTTAAAAAAAAGAACTCCTAAAAACTCGATATTTGATCCACCCTTTTCAACTTTGCAAGTAGGAGGAATATTTGGCGGGATAGCACATAATGTTATAGCTGATAAATGTTATATTGAATGGGAGACTAGACCGGTAGTGAAAGAAGATGGAGTTTTTTTAAATCAAGAAATAGACAAGTATGCTAATGAAATTTTATTGCCAGAAATGAGAAAAGTATTTCCGAATTCAAAAATAACTAAAAAAATAATAGGTGAAGTGACTAGTTTTGATCGTGTTAAAAATTCAGAGGCATGTGAATTAGTTTCAAGTTTAACTGGGGACAATTCGAGAGAGGTTGTTTCTTTTGGCACTGAAGCTGGCTTGTTTCAAGAAATCGGGATGAGCACCGTTGTTTGTGGTCCTGGTTCTATTGAGCAAGCTCACAAAGTTAATGAGTTTATAGAACTAAGTGAACTTAAAAAATGTTTGAAATTTTTTGAGGGAATTAAAAATAAATCTACTCTTAACTAGTCCACCCACCAACTGATTTTACTTCTAAAAATTCTTGAAGACCGTGCTCACCAGCTTCTCTACCTATGCCTGAATGTTTGAAACCTCCGAAAGGAGTATCTATTGCTATACCTGCGCCATTCACATCCACCATTCCTGATCTAAGTTTTTTTGCAACTCGTTTAGCTTTTTCTTGATCTTGAGTTTGAATATAATTTGTTAATCCATAGGGAGTATCATTTGCAATTTTGATTGCATCTTCCTCTGACTCAAATTGTATAACCGACAACACGGGTCCAAAAATTTCGGTTCTAGCAATTTCCATACTATTATCAACGTCAACAAATACAGTTGGTTTTACAAAATATCCTTTTTCATGACCAACGGGTTTTCCTAATCCACCTGCAATTAGTTTTGCACCTTCATCAATACCTTTTTTGATTAAATCTTGTACCTTGTTATATTGAATTTCTGATACAACTGGCCCTATATGTTCACCCTCCTTTTTTGGGTCTCCTACCTGAATAGTTTCAGTGTATTCTTTAAGTTTTTTTATAGCATCTGAATAATTCGATTTTTCAATTAGCATTCTTGTTGGTGCATTACATGATTGACCTGAATTTTTAAAACATCTTAAAGCACCCCATTCAATAGCTTTTGGATCTGCATCTTTAAAAATTATATTTGCTCCTTTGCCACCTAACTCTAAACTTACTCTTTTAAAATCATTAGCTGCGTTTTGTGAAATTAGGGCACCAGCTCTAGTCGATCCAGTAAAAGAAATCATATTTATATCTGGATGTCGTATAAGGGCATCACCAGTTGTATTTCCATCACCATTAATTAGGTTAAATACTCCTGGTGGGAATTTTGTTTCATCTATAATTTCGGTGAGAATCATTGATGATAATGGAGCAAGTTCTGAAGGTTTTAAAACCATTGTACAACCTGATGCTAAAGCAGGAATTACTTTTAGACAAACCTGATTCATTGGCCAGTTCCATGGTGTAATCAATGCGCAGACTCCTTTTGGTTCATATAAAAGTCTTTGATTGGGAGCATGGTCTCCCAAAGGTTTTTCAAATTCAAAATTCTTAAGGTGTCTAATAAATGATTTTATGTGAGCAGCTCCTGTGCCAACTTGAAGTTTTGTTGCAAAGTCCTTTGGTGCACCCATTTCAGTAGTAATTGCATCAGAGATATCTGCCCATCTTTTTTTATAATTTTCATAAAGTTTTTCTAAAAGTTTTATTCTTTCATCTTTGGTAGAAAAAGCCCAGAAATTATAAGCTTCTTTAGCAGAACTTACTGCAATATCGACATCTTCTTTGTTGCCAAGAGTTATAATCGCACATTTTTCTTCAGTGGAAGGATTAACAACTTCGATTTGTTGTTTGCTTTTTGGAGCCTGCCATCTTCCATTTATATAAAAATTTTTTTTATCTTTCATAATTTTTATTAACTTTTAATTATTTTTTTGCAAATAAATTAGTTAATTCATAAACAATTGTAGCAGCAGCAAGTGATGTGACCTCAGCATAATCATATGCTGGTGAAACTTCAACAACGTCTGCTGATATAAGATTTAAACCCGACAAGCCCCTTAAGACATTCACCATTTCCCTTGAGGTCATACCAGCAATTTCTGGAGTTCCGGTTCCAGGTGCGAAAGCAGGGTCTAATACGTCTATATCTATAGATAAATATAAAGGATTGTTGCCTACTCTTTTTTTTATTCTCTCAGCAATTTTATCTGTTCCCTCTGATTGAAATTCATCACAATGAATAATTTTAAATCCAAAACTCTCGTCATTTTTAATATCATCTCTGCTATATAAAGGACCTCTAATTCCAACGTGTATTGATGCATCATCTAAAAATAAATTTTCTTCCCTCGCTCTTCTAAAAGGAGTTCCATGGGTGTAGGGAGCTCCAAAATATGTATCCCAAGTATCAAGATGAGCATCAAAGTGTACTAATGCGACTGGACCGTTGTTAATTTTATTTACTGCTTTTAAAAGAGGAAAAGCAATTGTATGATCTCCTCCTAAACAAATAATGCCTCCAACCTTTTTTAGTAACTCCTCAGCTCCTACTTCTATCTGTTTTATCGCTTCATTAATATTAAATGGATTACAAGTAATATCCCCTGCATCAGCTACTTGTTGTATTTTAAATGGCTCAACATTATAACTCGGATGATAATTGGTTCTTAAGTGTCTTGAGGCCTGTCTTATACTTTGAGGTCCAAATCTCGCTCCAGGTCTGTAACTTGTGCCAGCATCAAATGGAATTCCAACGATTGCAACATCACAACTCTCCACATCTCTTAGCTCTGGCAATCTAGCAAATGTTGAAGGCCCTGCAAACCTAGGTACTTTTGTTCCACTAACAGGTTGAATTGGATCTTTATTTGTTTTTTTTTTCACT
>CABZEV010000033.1 GCA_902524865.1 uncultured Pelagibacteraceae bacterium
ATATTTTAATGGCATTAAAAGAATTTGCCTTTAAATTATTGAATAAAGATAACTATGCAAGAGAAGGAATTATAGAAACGCATAGGGGAGCTATTAGAACTCCTGCTTTTATGCCAGTTGGAACTCAGGCAACTATAAAAGCTTGTACGATCGACGATATTAAAAAAACTGGCTCAGATATAATTTTAGCTAATACATATCATTTAATGATTCGTCCAGGAGTTGAACGAATTCAAAATGCTGGTGGATTACATTCCTTTATGAATTGTGACTTGCCAATACTTACTGACTCAGGTGGTTTTCAAGTAATGTCTCTTTCAAAATTAAATATAATAGATCGTGAAAAAGGCGCAATTTTTAACTCTCATGTTGATGGAAAAAAATTTTACTTAAGCCCTGAGGAAAGTATCAATATTCAGCTTGGTTTGAACTCAGATATCGTAATGATCATGGATGAATGTCCAAAAAAAACTAATGACTATGAATTTATTAAAAAATCTATGGAGTTATCATTATACTGGGCTTATAGATCTAAAAAAGCATTTGGAAAAATTCCCCACAAAGCTCTTTTTGGTATAGTCCAAGGAGGTCTTTTTAAAGATTTGAGACTTTTGTCTCTAAAAGGTTTGTTAAATCTAAATTTTGATGGATATGCCATTGGTGGTCTCGCGGTTGGTGAAACACAAGAAGAAATGTTTAAAGTTTTAGATGATATTAAGGAAAACCTTCCAGAAAATAAACCGCATTATTTAATGGGTGTAGGCACACCTTCTGATATTTTAGGTGCAGTTAAAAGAGGAATAGACATGTTTGATTGTGTAATGCCGACTAGATCAGGGAGAACAGGTTTAGCCTTTACATGGAATGGAAGAATAAATATTAAAAATAATAAATATCAAAACGATAATTCACCTCTTGATGAAAAGTGTAAAAATTTAAATTTAAACAAATATTCAAAAAATTATTTGAATCATTTATTCAATACTAATGAAATTTTAGGATCAATGCTTTTAACTTTAAATAATATCAACTTTTATCAAGAATTAATGGGCGAAATAAGAAAAAATATTCAAAATGGCACTTTTAATGAATTTCATGATAAATATATAGATAAGTTGTGATAAAGAAACTATATGTCTCATCAATTCCTATTTGAAATGTTAAAATAATTATGTATATACAAAGTAATTTTTGGGCCGTTAGCTCAGTTGGTAGAGCAATTCCCTTTTAAGGAATGGGTCGATGGTTCGAGTCCATCACGGCTCACCATCAATTAATAGTTACATTTTAATTGGTGGGTAATCCAAAATTATACTATTTGTCCACTCTTTTATTTTTTTAATTCGATTGTCAGGTGAGGGGTGTGTGCTAAGAAATTCAGATTGTTTTTTCCCCTTACTAAATTTTTTCATTCTTTCCCAAATTTTAGGCGTTTCTCTTATATCGTAACCAGACAAAGAGGCAAAAATCATACCCAAATAGTCAGCTTCAGTTTCTTGCTTTCTATTAAAAGGGTTCATTATACCTAGTTGAGATACCATACCAATGGTATTCATACCTGTTGTTCTATTAACTTGAGATAATTTTCCGCCAGATAATATATCAAGAACATTTGTCCCTACGTTTAAAACAACACCTCTGCTCGCTCTTTCTACAGAATGTTTTGCTACAGCATGTGCAACTTCATGACCCATGACAGCAGCTAATCCATTAGTATTTTTGGTAACTTCTAATATGCCTGAAAAAACTGCTATTTTACCTCCTGGCATACAAAATGCATTTCTCATATTCTTTTTATCAATTAATATATATTCCCAATCAAAACCAATTGTTGGATCATTAAGTTTTGATTGATAAAAATATTCTCCTATAGAATTTTCCATTCTTTTGCCAATTTCTTTTATTTGATTAAGTTTTGGTCCTGTTATTAATTTTTCTTTTTCCTTAATTTTTTCAAAAATTTGGGCTGCCTGAGCATTTAATTTAGCTTCAGGGATTAGTTTTAATTGTTTCCTATCAGTGATTGGTGCAGTAGCACATGAATTCAAAGCTAAACTACAACAAGTACAACCAACATAAGTTAAGAATTTTCTTCTATCCATTTTTAATTATCATTGATAATATATTTTATAATGAATCTAAATAATAAAATATTAGTATTTTTATTTATTATTGCGATTTCTTTTGTAGTTTACTCTAGTTTTAAATAAATTTTATGGAAAAAAATAAAAAAAAACGATCACTTACTCTTATTCTCAGAAATTATTTTATAACGGGCGTAGTGGTGTTAATTCCTATTGGTTTTACTTTATATTTAAGTAAAATTTTAATAGGAATTTCTTCTAAAATAATTCCAGAAAATATAAATCCTAATAACTACTTACCTTTTGCAATACCTGGAATAGAAATAATTATTTCTATAGTTTTTATAACAATTGTTGGAGGATTGTCATTATCCTTTTTAGGCAAACGAATTCTTAAATTTATTGATGATCTATTTAAAAGAATTCCTGTTTTAAGAACTATTTATTCGGCAATAGTACAAATGACCGAGACATTTTCTAATAAAGATGACAATGATAAAAAAAGTGTTGTTTTAGTAGAATATCCAAGAAAAGGTGTTTGGGCAGTTGGATTTGCCACAAAAGAAAATAAAGGTGAAATGGCTGAAAAAACAAATAAAAAATTAATAAACGTATTTGTTCCAACCACACCAAATCCTACAAGTGGGTTTTTACTTATGTTTCCAATAGATGAAGTTATATATCTAAATATGACATTTGAAGAGGCATCTAAGTTTATTGTTTCTGCAGGAACATCCACAGGTAAGAATTAAGCTATATCGTTAATTATATCTGCACGATCATATAATTTAATTAATGGTTTAAATCTCCCTATATCCTCTTTTTCATTTTCAATTCTTTTAATTTCTTTTTCAGCTAAAATAAAAAGATTATGATTATGTATTGGATCTGCCAATTTAAAGTTTTTTATTCCACTTTGTTTAAAACCAAGAATATCTCCAAAACCTCTTAATTTCATATCCTCTTCAGATATTTTAAATCCATCATTAGAAACTTTTAATATATTAATTCTTTTTTTAGCATTTTCACTTAGATTTGACTTAAACATTAATATACACGAAGACTCTTTGTTGCCTCTTCCAACTCTACCTCTAAGTTGATGTAATTGAGACAAACCAAACTTATTTGCATTTTCTATTATAATTACATTTGCATTAGGAAAATCTATACCAACTTCAATGATAGTAGTTGAAACTAATATCTTAAATTCATTTCTTAAAAATTTGTTTAAGATTTTCTCTTTTTCCTCAATGGTTGTTTTTCCATGGAGTAAATAAACCTCATTTGGAAAAATTTTTTTTAGATATTCAGACTTTTTAATTGCTGAAGAATGATCAATTTTTTTTGACTCTTCTATCAGAGGGCATACCCAAAAAATTTGATTTCCAAGTCGTATTTCTTTCCGAATGAATTTAATAACATCCTCAATTTTACTTTCAATTTTACTATAAGTTTTAACAGGTTTTCGGTTATTTGGTTTTTCTCGTATAATTGAAAGATCCATATCTCCGTAAATAGTCATTGTTAAAGTACGTGGAATTGGTGTTGCTGTCATTAAAAGAACATCACAATCTTTCCCAGCTTTATCAGATAATTTTTTTCTCTGACTAACTCCAAATTTGTGTTGCTCATCAATTATTATTAAACCTAGTTTTTTGAATTCTACTTTTTTTTGAAATAAAGCATGTGTTCCAAAAATAATATCAATCTCTTTTTTAAAAAGTTTATTTAAATTTTTTTTTTTATCTTTGTATGATGATTTTCCAGAGAGTAACTCTATTTTAATATTTTTTGGATATATTTTTTTTGCTAATAAAAAATGCTGTCTTGCTAATATTTCGGTAGGAGCCATTACAGCTACTTGAAAATCAGAACTGATGGTATTGAATGCAGATAAT
>CABZEV010000034.1 GCA_902524865.1 uncultured Pelagibacteraceae bacterium
TTCTGGGTTCGACTCCTAGCAGGCGCACCAATTATTCACCCATGTTAATTAATGTTCCTTTAATTCGAGCTCTCAAAAAAGATAAATAAAATAGAACTATTCCAATGATTAAATAGATCAGGTTTAATAAATATGCTTGTTTTAAATTTGTATAATCAATCGACCCATTTAAAAGTATGTTTCTAGTCTCATCGAAAATATAAACAAGCGGTAAACCTTTTGCTATGTATTGAAATAATTCTGGTAGAATTTCTATTGGATAATATATGCATCCCAAAGGAGCTAGCAAAAATAGGGACGACCATGCAATATTTTCAAATGATGGACCAAATCTAATTAGTCCTGAACTTACAAACAACCCAAGTGTTATACCAAAAAGATATAAACTTAGAAATAGGAATAAAAGTGGTAATCCCAATTTTAAAATTGATACACCAAATAGAGGAGAGGTTAGCATTATCGCAGGAACCAAACCTATTAAAGTCCTTATCAAAGCTGTAAAAATTAATGAAACAATAATTTCTTTAAGCTTAAGGGGAGCTATAAACAAATTTGTGAAATTTCTACTCCAGATTTCCTCTAAAAAAAGCATGTTAAAACTAATGCTCGATCTAAAAAGAATGTCATAAAGTATTGCACACGTTAAAATTACTCCCAAAGTATTGCTATAGTAGTCACTATGTATTGAAAAGAACTTTGAGATAAAACCCCATAAAATTATTTGAATTGTCGGCCAATAAATTAAATCCAAAATTCTTGGTAAAGAACTTTTAATTAAATAAAAATGTCTAAGGAAAAGACCATACATTTTATTAAAATTCATACTTTTTCCCTTGTAAGTTTTAAAAAAACTTCTTCCATATTTTTTCTTCCATGTTTTTTTATTAATTCCTCCGGTCTACCCTCATCAATAATCGATCCTTTATTCATCATTAAAACTGAAGAACATAGTCTCTCTACCTCTGCCATATTATGTGATGCTAATAGAATTGATGTTTTATTTTCCTGTTGATATTCCTCTAAAAAACTTCTGACAAAATCACCTGTTTCAGGATCAAGTGATGCAGTAGGTTCATCAAGAAGTAAAACTTTTGGATTATTAATTATTGACTTTGCAAGACTAACCCTATTTTTTTGACCAGATGACAACTCCCCAGTTAATTTATCTATGAATTCGTAGAGTCTTAATTTTTCACACAGATATTCAATTTTTGCCTTATGTTTGTTCACATCATAAAGCCTCCCATAAACTTCTAAATTTTGTCTAACTGTCAATTTTTTAGGCAACTCTATATAAGGTGATATAAAATTTAATTGATTTAATAAATCTACACGTTGGTTTTCAATTTCGACACCATTTATTAAAACTTTTCCTTTTGATGGTTTTAATAAACCTAAAATCATTCCGATTGTAGTAGTTTTTCCACAACCATTAGGACCAAGTATACCAATAATTTCATTTTGATTTACTTTGAAAGAAACATCTTTTACTGCTTCTTTTGTATTATAAGTTTTTGATAATCTTATTACTTCAAGTGGTTTTTTCATTGAATCTTGATGCTCTTAATAATCTATCATTAATAGTTTTACCATATCCTCTATCAGGAATTTTACATACTGCAATCGAGCTATATTTCTTTTTTTTAATTTTCCTCAAAGTAGAATATAAATTTTTTGCAGCTTCTTTTAGATTTCCTTTTTTTGACAAAAAATAATAATTTGATTTACTCACTTTTTTCTTTCTAATCAACAAGTATGCTTCATCTTGACGAATATTTTTTGGATTAAGTCTGATGGGCAAACCTGGTGAATAATGAACCTTAAGTTGTCCTGGTGAAACAATTTTTGAAGGCTTGTTATTTATTGTTATTTTTTTTCTTAGTATTTTTTGAATAGTTGAAATATTTAAACCACCCAATCTTAAGATCTTAGGATTCTTTCTAAGATCAATAATTGTTGATTCTACACCGATAGATGATTTTCCACCCTCTAGTACGTACTTAATTTTTTTCCCAAAATCTTCTTTTACATCATTGGATGTAACAGCACTAACTCTAGATGAGGGATTAGCACTTGGAGCCGCTAAAGGAAATTCTAAAATTTTAAGTAATCTTATTGTGACAGAGTGCCGTGGAAATCTTACTGCTAATGTATTCTTTTTATTTGTAATTATTTTTGAGATTTTTGATGATTTTTTAAGATTTAGGATAAATGTTAAAGGACCAGGACAAAATTTTTTATATAATCTAATAAAGTCATTGTTTAAATGACAATCTTTCTTTAACCTTTGAATATTCAGATAATGAACTATTAGTGGGTTATTTTTTGGTCTTTTTTTAAGCTTATATATTTTTTGACAAGCTTGGTCTGAGTAGGCATTACCCGCCAAACCATAAACTGTTTCTGTTGGTATAGCAATACACTCCCTTTTATATAGAAGTTTTTTTGCTTTTTTAATATTTGCAAGATTAATTTTCATGTATTATCCGAGAGTATTATATGAAAGATAAAGATTTACCAAATGATTATGAATCTTCGTCTCTGGAGGAATTAACTCTCGAAGCTAATAAGATAATTGAGGATTTAGAAAGTCAAAAAGATTTACAAAATTCAATTGAAAAATATCAAAATTTGATAAAACTTAACAATATCATCGAGAAAAAATTTAAAAAAAAAGTTACTGATATTAATACAACAACTAAAGATAATATATCTAAGATAACCTCAAAAAATAATGCAAAAAAAACTAAATAAAATTGCTAAAGACACAAATATTTTTTTAAAAAGATTTATTAAAAAGCAAAAAAAATCAGAACTGATTGTCCCAATGCAATATGGATTATTTTCAGGTGGTAAAAAAATAAGATCAAAAATAGTAGTTGATGTTGGTTCAATATTTAACTTAAATTATAAAACTTTACTAATTATTGGTGCAGCTGTTGAATGTATTCATGCTTATTCACTTATTCATGACGATTTACCATGTATGGATAATGATTTAATAAGACGAGGTAAGCCTTCTACTCATATCAAATTTGGAGAGTCTACAGCTGTTCTTGCTGGAAACTCACTCTTAACTATGGCATTCGAAATTTTGAGTCACAAAGATTTGAATGTCAATGAAAAAGCAAAAATTAGATTAATTAATAAAATTTCTGAGAGTTCTGGACATCTCGGGATTGCTGGTGGTCAATATTTAGATCTTAGCTATGAACATAAGAAAATTTCAGAAAAAAATATAATTGAAATGGAAATAAAAAAAACTGGAAAACTGTTTAGTTTTTGTTGTGTAGCTCCTTTAATTTTAAAGAACAAAAGTAAAAAAGATATCCAAAAATTTGAAAATATTGGAGCTGATATAGGATTACTATTTCAAGTTGCTGACGATTTAATTGATTATAATGGAAGTCTTTCTGCTGCAGGAAAAAAAACTGGAAAAGATAAGAAAAAAGGTAAAGCAACTCTTATTAGTTTACTGGGAGACAAAAATACTGTTAAATATGCGAATAAACTAATTTTAAAAATAAATACTAAGTTAAAAAAGTATGGACCAAAATCTAAGAATTTAACCGAAACTCTAAATTATATTTTAAATAGAAATAAATGAAAAAAAATTACGAATTTTTAGATCAGATTAATTTTCCATCAGACTTAAAAAAAGTTCCTGAAACAAAACTGCAAAAGGTTGCTGATGAATTAAGAGAGGAAATGATCGATGCAGTATCAGTTACTGGAGGACATTTGGGTGCTAGTTTAGGTGTAGTAGAATTAAGCGTAGCATTACATTATATTTTTAATACACCAAGTGATAAATTAATTTGGGATGTAGGACACCAATGTTATCCACATAAAATTTTAACAGGAAGAAAAGATAAAATAAGAACACTTCGGCAAGGAGGAGGTCTCTCAGGATTTACTAAGCGTTTAGAAAGTGAATAT
>CABZEV010000035.1 GCA_902524865.1 uncultured Pelagibacteraceae bacterium
CGACGTCAGTTGAGTCTATATAACCAACTAGTCCTCCCATAATTCCTCCTGCTAGACCGCAGAAAAATGCTGATATCATCCAACCAATAATTTTATATTTCATAGTTTGAATTCCCATAGCTTCAGCTTTATCTTCATTGTCTCTTATTGCATTTAAAATTAATTTAAATCTTGTGGAGTAAATTGCTCTTACAGCAAGAAATGTAAGAACGAGTGCTACAAAGCTTAAGAGATAAAAAAATTCACCTCTTGATTCTAGACCGCCTACGTCAGGAAATGGTGGTGTTGTAAAGCCTTGTCCAGCTCCAATAATTTCTATGCCTCCAGAAATTTCTCCTGCAGCAACACCAAGACCTAATGTGCAAATCGCAAAATAATGACCTCTTAATCCTAAAATTGCATAACCAATCAATCCTGCAACTATTGTTGGAACTACTGCAGCAACTACTAATCCTACTGCCATCCCTTGGAAAAATTGAGCAGGAGTGTGTACGAATGTTTTTTCTCCACCGCTCTCAGTCCATTCTGCAAGAGGGAAAAACATTCCAACCTGAACAGACGCACATAAGTACATGCCCAAACCATAAAATAAAATATTTCCAAATGTGTTGTATCCCATTTCTCCACCTTGAATATTCCACGTAAGAGCTAATACAATTAAGACACAAAGTATTGATAATTGAACTTTAAAAGCAGGAAAAATAAATGGCGCTGTTATTCCAAAAACTAATATTGCGGTATATAAAATAATATTTTTATTTATCATTTTTAACATCATTTAGATTTAATCTTTCTTATTTTTAAATATGTCATAGCTCTACCTTTGCAAAACTTATAGTCATTATCTCCTAATTTTTTTCCAGTCGCATCGTCAAATAATTTCCAATTATATTTTACACAATCTTTTGGTTTTTTTCCTAAGCTCAATATTTTAAGTTCTACAGTTCTTGCTCCACGATCTGTAACTGAGAATGTTCTAGTTTCACCTTTTTTCCAAAAACCTAAGGGAAACTTACATCCATTTTTAATATATTTAGTCCCTGTTCTTCTTTGATCATATACTCTTCCCATACACTGACCATCATTAGTAATCGTAAAAAGTTGAGTTTTTTTTATTCTACCCTCTCTATTTTTTTGCGTTCTCTTGTAAACTTTGATAATTTCCTTAGATCCTGGAGCTCTCCAATCAATAGGGCCTACAATTTTTTTTCTACGTTTTTCACCAAAAATTTTGTCTGCAGGAGTAAATTTTATTTCAGTATCATCTCTTATCTCTCCCCCAGTAAAAAGTTCTAACGGTATAAATCTTTCATTTCCAATGGATAAATTTGGAAATGTTAACAATAAAATTATTAGTAATATTTTCATCATTTTAAGTACTCTCTTTTTCTTGATAATTTAAATCTTCTATAAACCAAAATTAAAACTAATAATAAAAATACTGCACCTATTCTAAATTCTGTTCCTAAAATATAATCAGCAAATTCCTCAAAAACTCCTAACCCCATACCAGATAATGCCACTCCAGGTAAATTTCCTAATCCAGCAACAATAACAATCATAAAAGATCTGATTGTATAGGGTAATCCCATGTAGGGGTGAATAGTAAATGTTATGGATATTAAAGCACCAGCAACACCACAAAGGGCTGCATTTATGCCGAATGTAGCAGCATAAACTTTTTCTGTATCTACTCCTAGTATCTTTGCTGCTCTTGAGTTTTGTGCTGTTGCTCTGATCGCTCGACCAAGTTTAGATTTTTTCATGTAAATAACTAAACAAATAGCAAATAAAATGCTTATAAAAGCAGAAAATATTTTTGAATTCGGTAAAACTACTGCGCTATCAAATAAAAATGTCGTTCCATAACCTGAATTAGCAAGAACAACATCTGCACCAAATGCAAAATTCATTAGTTGCATAAATAAAATACTTATTCCAAATGTTGCAAGAATTGAAATAAATAAATCTCTATCGACAACTTTATTAATTACTAACTTATAAAGTCCAACACCCACAAAAAACATGATGATCGGAGCTACAATCACGCCCCATGCAGGATGAATTCCATATAGGTACATAAAGTATGCAATATACCCACCCAAGATTACCAGATCACCCTGAGCAATATTTATGATGTTCATGACTCCCCATTGCAAAGCCATGCCATATGCGATTAAAGCAAATAAAATTCCAAGAAGTATTCCATCCAAGCAAGCTTGAACACTTATCATTGGATATTGAAAAACCATGAAATCCATAATCAGCCTTTGAAAAAAAATACCCCCTAGAGTTTAGGGGGTATTTATAGATTAGTTTTTATCTTTTAGACCACTTAGGAATTGGGTGAATTAACTCAGCCGAAGCCCACTTAAGCGGAGCAACAACTTTGTTTTCACATTTTCCTGCACCATCACACATAACTTGGAAAAGTACCATCGGTTTATCAACATTTTGACCACCTGGTGCGAACTTAATATTTCCATAAAATGTTTGCATGTTAGTTGCTGCAAGAGCATCTCTTACTTTCTTTTGATCAAAAGAATTAGCTCTCTCAAAAGCGTCTTTAAATACCAATAAGGCTGCTGATGACTCAGCTGCTTGGTACGGCGGATCATATCCAAACTCTTTTGTAAAGTCTGCCGCATACGTCATACCATCTTTAAAGAAGTTATCTTTATAAGTTAGTGTTTTATGCCATTGAGAAGCACATAAAGCATACTGTGAATTCTTACCATGTTGTTTTGATAATTTCGCAGCATCACAATGTGTCATCGCTAGCATTGGAACATCTACTTTCATTTCGGCAATTTGTCTAATAGCTGTTAATGCACCTTTTGTATGCCCTGATACAACTAGAACATCTGGTTTCATCTGTTTGACTTTAACCAATGTTGCAGCCATATCATTTAGTTCTTTTGGTAGTTTGTCATCGATTATAATTTCAGATCCAGTTTCCTTTGCTGCATCTAAAATACCCAATCTAACATCTTGCGAAAAAGCATCTTGTTCAAATGCTTGAGCAATTCTCACACCTTTACCACCATTTAACTCAACAGCAGTCCTAATTGCAACATCAAGATACAAATTAGCAGGAGCTAAAACTGCAAACAGATATTTGTAACCTTTAGTAAATAAAGATCTAGAAGCACCATTAGCTTCAACCATTGGTACACCATATTTTTCTGTTACAGGAGCGATTGCTTTTGTTAATCCTGAGCTGTATGGGCCAAGCATAAACTCAACACCATCTTGTGAAATTAATCTTTCTGCAAGCTGTGCTGCTCTTTTTGGGTTTGACTCATCATCATAATAAATGATTTCAAACTTATAAGTTTTTCCACCAACTTTAACTCCGCCCATGCTGTTTATTCTGTCAACGGCCATATTGTAACCGTTTTGAGTGTGAACACCATTTGAAGAATATTTTCCAGTTAATGAAATAGCAGAACCTAGAATTATCTTATCTCCCACAACTTTCGCGAAAGATGTAACGGATGTAGACAATAATAGTACAAATGCAGAAATAAAACTTATAATTATTTTATTTATTTTCATTTTATTTCCCTCATTAATTAATTAATTGCTAATTTAATAAAGAAAATGTTTGTTTTGCAAGTGACAAAACGTGCTGCAGATTTTTAATATTGTTGAAAAATAATAATTATTAGTGCAATAATAACCAAAACACTCGCAGAGATTGCATTTATTGTTTTTGGATTTGTTTTGATCCAAGTAATAAGTTTTTGTGCTAACAAAGCATAACCAATTAAAGAAATAAAGTCTAAAACTATATAAGTGGTTATTAAAATAAAGAATTGAAATATATAATTAGTATTAAAATCAATAA
>CABZEV010000036.1 GCA_902524865.1 uncultured Pelagibacteraceae bacterium
GGTTTCTTTGGTACATTTGAATCTAATCCAATTGGTAAATATTGTTCAGTTATTGACAAACAAATATCTTTATCAAAACCTTGTTGTGCAGAAAAATAGCCTCCCATAATTCCTTGTAATTCAGGAAACTCATTAACTAAATTAGAGGTTAAATCTGTTTTACAAATAGATGCTGATAATTCTACTTTTTCTTTACTAATTAACAATTCATCAGATATCATTCCACCTAATTTTCTCATTCGCTGAACTTTGTCAAAATAAGTTCCAAGTCCCTTAAAAAAATTAATTCTTTTTAATTCAGATACCTTTTTCACTAAATTTTGCGCTTTATCTTTATTCCAAAAAAATTCTGCATCACTTAATCTAGCATCAACAACTCTTTGATTTCCAAGTTTGATTAATCCCTTTTGGTCTTTTTTGTTTGCAACAACCAAAAATTGGTTTGTAATTTGATTATTTCTATCAATTATAGGAAAATATTTTTGATGTGACTGCAAAGTCAGAATAATTATTTCCCTTGGAATTGACAAAAATTTTTTATCAAAATCACAAAGTAAAACATGTGGGCATTCAACTAAATCTACAACCTCATCAAATAATTTTGAATTTTCTAAAATAAATAATTTTTTTTTATCTAATATCTTTGTAAATTCCTTATGAATAAGTTTATTTCTTTTAGTTTGATCAATAATCGTCCCATGTATCTTAAAAAATTTTTCATAAGATCTAAAATTCTTAAATACTACTGTTTTTTCCTCAAAGTCCTTATCAATAAAAGTCTTATTTGATGAAATTAGATGGTAAAATTTGAAATCTATAATTTTTTCATCAAATACTGATAAAATAGACTTTAATGGTCTTGCCCAATCAAGATCAAATTCACCCCATTTCATTGATTTTTTCCATTGGTAGCTGCCTAACAATTTAGGAATTAAATCTTTTAACAAATCTGAGGTGTTCAAAGTTTTTGAGGGTGTTTTAAAAAAGTAGAATTCTCCTTTTTCAGTATGATTTTTAATTAGTTGTTTTTTGTCAATTTTATTTGATCTCAAAAAACCCTCAATTGCCTCGACAGGAGCACTAGTTTTAGGTCCTTTTATTTCTTCAGAACCAACTTTAATTTTTTTTTGTAAACCCTCAAATACGATAATTACTCTGTTTGAAGTTGATAATGAAAAACTTTTTTTTGATTTTATAGATTTATTGGTAAAATATTTTCTAAAATCCTCTAAAAGTTTTTCACGAAAATTTTGTTGTAAATTAGCTGGAATTTCTTCACTAAATAATTCTAAAAATAATTCAGCCATTTTATATTTGTGTATCAATCCAAATTGAAGCAACAGATTTCGTAATTTCTCTTATACGTCCAATATATTCTGCTCTCTGGACAACACTAATAGCTCCTCTTGCATCAAGTATATTAAATACATGACTTGCTTTTAAGCATTGATCATAAGCCGGAAGTGATATTTTTTTATTTATTAATGATTTAGCCTCACTTTCGAACATATCAAATATTTTGAATAGATTTGAAGTATTAGCATGTTCAAAGTTATAGGATGAAAATTCTTTCTCTGCTTGGTGAAAAACTTCTCTATATTCAACATTTTCAGTATTCCAAATTAGATCATAAACGTTATTTTTTTGTTGTGTAAACATACAAATTCTTTCTAAACCATAAGTAATTTCTACTGAAACAGGTTTGCATTCAAAGCTAGCCATTTGTTGAAAGTATGTAAATTGAGTAATTTCCATTCCATCACACCAAACTTCCCAACCAAGACCTGCTGCGCCTAAAGTTGGACTTTCCCAATCATCCTCAACAAATCTAATATCATGATTTTTATGATCAATCCCAATTGTAGACAAACTATTTAAATAAAGTTTTTTTATATTTGATGGAGAAGGTTTAATTATAACTTGAAATTGATAATAATGCTGAAGTCTATTAGGGTTATCTCCATATCTTCCATCAGTCGGTCTTCTAGAAGGTTGTACATAAGCTGCTTTCCATGGTTTTGGTCCAAGTGACCTAAGAGTTGTGGCTGGATGAAAAGTTCCTGCTCCAACCTCCATATCATATGGTTGTAAAATTATACAACCATGTTTACTCCAATAGTTTTGGAGGTTTAAAATTGTATCCTGAAAAGTTTGAAATTTTGGTTTTTTTTTACTTTTTTTAGAGGCCATATTTTTGCCAAATAGATTTTTCTTCTAATATATTTGCGACCTGATCGACGTGATCGTTAGATGATGATAATTTTTTACTTAACCAACTTTTAGATTTTTCAAATTTTTTGATTATTACATCTTCTCCAAATTTTTCTCTCAACACTTGATTGGCATCACCTATTTCGTCAATCAAACCAAGTTCTTTGGCTTTAGTTCCAGACCAAAACTCTCCAGAAAATAACTCAACTTCTGATTTTTTTAGTTTTTCACCTCTACTTTTTTCAACAACATTAATGAAATCTTTATGCAAATCTAATTGTATATTTTTTAATCTTTCTATATCTTCTTTTTTTTCTTCAAGAAACGGATCGAGAGTGCTTTTATTTTTACCAGCAGTATGAACTCTTCTTTCAACTCCAATTTTTTTAATTAATTCTGTAAAACCAAATGATGAATAAATTACACCTATAGATCCAATAATTGAACTAGAGTTTGCATAAATTTCATCACCAGCACACGCAATCAAATAGCCTCCTGATGCAGCAATATCCTCTGCAAAAACTATTACCTTTTTTTTATTTTTTTTCGCTTGTTGTCTTATAAAATTAAAGATTAAGTGTGATTGAACAGGTGATCCACCAGGAGAATTAATTGTAATAGCAACGCATGGCGCTTTTTTTACAGAAAAAGCCTTTAAAATTATCTCCTCTTGACCTGAAAAATCTATACCTTGTTTAAATTTACCTACGTTTCCGATAACACCAGATAATTTAATATGAGGAATAATTTTCTTCTTTTTAAAAATTGAGAGCATAACAAAACTTTATAGAATTTTTATATTAATATAAAGACACCTTATAATTGAAGATTTAGGTGCGTCAATTGATAAGTATCAAAAGAAACTTATTACACTAATTTGCGGACATTATGGGAAGCGTAATTCAACTTAAAAAACAAATTAATAACTCTTACTTTCAACTTAAAAACTCAGTTGAAAATAAGTTAATGCTTGTTGAAGAAAAAATTAAATCAAAACTAGATAGTAATGTTGAGCTTGTTAAAAAAATGACAGATTATCATTTAAATACTGGTGGCAAAAGGTTAAGAGCCTTATTAACTTTGGGTTCATCAAAGTTATGTGGTTATACAAAAGGTACCAGAGATATTAATTTAGCAGCTTGTGTAGAACTAATTCATGCTGCAACTTTGATGCATGATGATGTTATAGATAATGGTTCAATTAGAAGGGGTAAAAAAACACCAAATAAAATTTGGGGTAACCACTCATCTGTTCTAGCTGGCGATTATCTTCTTAGTAGGTGTTTTGAAATGATGGTAGAGGATGGAAATATTGAAGTTTTAAAACTATTATCGTCAACATCATCAATAATTGCTCAAGGTGAAATTTTGCAACTGCAGCATAAAGGTGAGGTTGATATGCTTGAAGAAACTTATTTGAAAATAATTTCTTCAAAGACGGCTGAGTTATTTGCTGCTGCTACTAAAGTAGGAGCAATTTTATCAGAAATGAAAACTAAAGAGAAAGAAGCTTTAGAGTTTTATGGTAGGAATTTAGGTTTAACTTTTCAAATTGCTGATGACACTTTAGATTATAATTCAGAATTAAAACTATTTGGAAAAAATATCG
>CABZEV010000037.1 GCA_902524865.1 uncultured Pelagibacteraceae bacterium
CTAGAGCGTGTACATAAATATCTTTGAAGGGTTCTTTATTTAAAAATTCCATACCAAACATAATCATTCTAGCTACCCAGAAAAAAATAATATCAAAACCTGTTACTAAAACTGTTGTTGGATAAAATTTCTTTACATAATCTTTTTTATCAGGCCAACCTAAAGTTGCGAATGGCCATAATCCTGAAGAAAACCATGTATCTAAAACATCAGGATCTCTAGTAAGTTTTACATCTTTTTTATAATGTTTTTTCGCTTGTTTAATTGCATCATTTTCATTGATAGCAACAAAAATTTTTTGATCAGGTCCATACCAAGCTGGTATTTGATGCCCCCACCATAATTGTCGTGAAATACACCATGGCTCGATATTATTCATCCACTGGAAATAAGTTTTAGACCAGTTAGTTGGAAAGAAATTTGTTTTTTTTGTCTTCACAATTTTTTTAGCTTTGATCGCTAATTTCTTTGCATCAACAAACCATTGTTCAGTTAAAAAAGGTTCAATCACTGAATTTGATCTATCGCCATATGGAACTTTATTTTGAATATTTTTTTCTTTTACAAAAAAATCTTTTTCTTTTAACTCATTTAATATTTTCTTACGGGCATCAAACCGATCTAAGCCGATATAGTCTTTTGGAGCATTATCATTTATTTTTCCTTCTTCCGTAAAAACATTAATTATTTCTAATTTATTTCTTTGACCAACATCATAGTCATTAAAATCATGTGCTGGCGTGATCTTAAGTGCTCCAGTTCCCTGATCAGGATCAGCATAATTATCTTTAATAATTTTTATTTTTCTACCTACGATTGGTATTGTGACAATTTTTCCAACATAATTTTTATATCTTTTATCCTTCGGATTTACAGCAATTGCAGTATCCCCTAGCATTGTCTCAGGCCTCGTTGTGGCAATAGTGATAAATTCTGACGAATTATCTATTGGGTATCTAATATAGTATATCTTAGAATTCATCTCTCTTTGATCTACTTCCAAATCTGAAATTGCGGTTTTTAAAACAGTGTCCCAATTTACAAGTTTTTCAGCCTTATAAATTAATTTTTTTTTATGCAATTCTACAAAAACCTTAATGACTGATTTGGATAAATTTTCATCCATAGTGAATGCATTTCTTGACCAATCACATGAACATCCTAATTTTTTTAGTTGGTTGATAATGATGTCTCCGTATTCATTTTTCCATTCCCATACTTTTTCTATAAATTTTTCTCTACCAAGGTCAATTTTACTTAAATTTTCTTTTTCTAATTTTTTCTCTACGAGTGCTTGGGTGGCTATACCTGCATGATCAGTTCCAGGTTGCCATAATGTTTCATAATTATTCATTCGGTAATAACGAACTAATAAATCTTGAATTGAATTATTTAAAGCATGACCCATATGTAAACTGCCAGTCACATTGGGTGGTGGAATTACAATAGAAAATTTTTTTGAATTTTTTTGTGGCTTAAATAATTTATTTTTCTCCCAATAACCATAAATTTTATCTTCAACTTTTGAATGTATATATTTATCACTATTCATGGATTAATAAGTTTATAATTTAATAATCTAAATTAACAATAATCAAATTGGAACGTTATTTGATAGACTAATTGCAAATATTTTATATAAAACTGAGTGTGGCTATCTTCTAAAACATATGGCAACGTGGCGGAATGGTTACGCAGAGGATTGCAAATCCTTGTATCCCGGTTCGATTCCGGGCGTTGCCTCCAAAAAAAATCTTGTTTTAGTGAAAAAAAAAAGTAAGTTGAGATTTTAATATTCCTCGGTAGCTCAGTTGGTAGAGCAGTTGACTGTTAATCAATTGGTCGCAGGTTCGAGTCCTGCCCGAGGAGCCAGAAATTAAACGACCTTCGAAATATTACCTGCTACCTGTAATGATTTATTAAACTTTAACTTTTGATCAGCATTTAGTTCAGAATATAATTTCACTAAAAAGTTATAATTTACATTCATATGCCCTTCTTGTGATTTTTCTAAATTTAAAAGATATTCTGAAAAATCCTCAAAAAAATAATTTATTGGCACTTTAAGATAGTTCGATAATTGTAATAATCTTATTGAACTAACTCCATTAGTCCCTTTTTCATATTTTTGAATTTGTTGAAAAGTTACGTTAATTGCTTTTGCTACTTTAGTTTGAGTTAAACCTAGTGCTAATCTTCTAAGCTTAAGCTTATTGCCTAAATGCTTATTAAAATTATCCTCCATTAAGACCCCTCTTAATTTATTAAAAGCCAATTGAACTAGTTTTTGATACCTACTGCAAGAATAAATTTTTATTATTTTATCCAAAAAAGCTTGATGGCCCAAAATATGTCAAGCATTACTTCTTCTATAAATTAAGAAATATTTGTTGTAATTACACTAAACTATAGTATCTGGCTCAAGAAAAGTTTAGTTCTATCACTCTTTGGATTAGCAAAAAATTCTTTAGTATCAGCTTTTTCAACTATCATACCTTCATCCATAAATATCATTTGATCAGCAACTTCTTTTGCAAAACCCATTTCATGAGTAACTACAATCATGGTCATACCTTGTTTTGCTAAATTAACCATAACATCAAGCACTTCTTTAATCATTTCTGGGTCTAATGCTGATGTAGGTTCATCAAAAAGCATTATTTTTGGCTCCATACACAAAGCCCTAGCAATAGCAGCTCTTTGTTGTTGACCACCGGATAATTGTCCAGGATATTTTTGTGATTGATCAAGTATTTGAACTCTTTCTAAATGTTTTAACGCTAATTCTTCAGCCTCTTTTTTGGGCATTTTTTTAACCCATATAGGAGCTAATGTGCAATTATCTAAAATAGATAAATGAGGAAATAAATTAAATTGTTGAAATACCATTCCAACTTCAGCTCTTATTTGTTCTATATTTTTTGTATCTTCTGTTAATTCTGTGCCGTCTACAATAATATTACCTTCCTGATGTTCTTCTAATCTATTAATGCATCTAATTAATGTTGATTTACCGGAACCTGAAGGACCACAAACAACTATTTTTTGTTTTGGTTTAACCTCTAAATTAATACCCTTTAGAACTTGAAAATCCCCGAACCATTTATTCATATTACTTATTTGAATGATACTTTCAGACATAAATTTTTATCTATCAGTTTTATATTTTTGTTCTAAATTATAACTATACTTACTCATTGCATAACAAATAATCCAGAAAATTATTGCAGCAAATACATAACCTTCCATAGCAAATCCCAACCATTTAGGATTAGTTTTAGCAAGATTTAACATTCCAACTATTTCTAACAAACCAACAACAAATATTAATGGTGTATCTTTAACTAATGCTAAAAAAGTATTCGCAATTCCAGGAATTACTAATTTAAGAGCTTGTGGTAAAATTACAAAAATATGCATCTTCCAATAACCCATTCCTAAAGATTTTGCAGCCTCGTATTGTCCTCTTGGTAAAGCTTGTAATCCACCTCTAATAACTTCAGCGACATATGCTGCTTCAAATAAAGAAATTGCAATTATTGCTCTCACTAATTTATCAATAAAAAAATCCTCTGGTAGAAACATTGGAAACATAACTGCAGACATAAATAAAACTGTAATCAAAGGAACACCTCTCCAAAATTCAATAAATCCAACTGAAATATATCTGATTAATGGAAATTCAGATCTTCTTCCAAGCGCAAAGGCCATTCCAATAGGAAAACAAAAAATCAAGCAGAAAAAAGAAATTATAAAGGTTAAAGATAAGCCTCCCCAAGCACCAGTCTCTACCCAATTTAAACC
>CABZEV010000038.1 GCA_902524865.1 uncultured Pelagibacteraceae bacterium
GCTTATTTTGATCCAACTAAGATGGAACATCTTTTTGATAATAGGATATTCCAGCTCTTTGTCCAAAATACCTATACAGTTATGGACAACAATGTATTAACCGCAGTCCCACTCTTTTTGTTTATGGGATACTTGGTTGAGAGAGCTGGAATAGTTGCAAAATTATTTTTTGCGATCAGATTGGCTTCTCATAAACTTCCTGCTTCAATGGCAGTTGCTGCATTAATTACTTGTACTCTATTTTCAACAGCAACCGGAATTATTGGTGCTGTAGTTACTTTAATGGGACTTTTAGCTTGGCCAGCAATGGTTAAAGCTGGTTATGATAAAAAGTTTGCATCTGGAATAATTTGTTCTGGTGGGTGTTTAGGAATATTAATTCCTCCAAGCATTATGTTAATTGTTTATTCTGTTATTGCACAATTGTCTCCATTGAGATTATTTGCAGCTGCAATATTCCCGGGATTAATGTTAGCTGGTTTGTATATAGGATATGCAGTTTTCAGAGCATGGTTAAACCCTTCAATTGCTCCGAAACCTGCTGCAGAAGAAATACCACCTCCAGCTGTGATTATGAGAGAAGTTTTAGTCTCATTTTTACCGTTATTTTCTCTAATTATTCTAGTTTTAGGTACGATACTTGCAGGTATTGCTACTCCAGCAGAGGCCGCTGCTGTGGGAGCTTTTGGAGCCTTGGTACTGTCTTATTTTTATAAAACTTTAAAGTGGAAAAATTTTAAAGAGTCTGTTTTTTTGACAGCTAAAACAACTGCAATGATTATGTGGCTATTCATAGGATCGTGGACATTTGCTTCTGTATTTTCTTATCTCGGAGGTCACGAAGTTTTCGAACATTTCTTTAAATCTCTAAATTTACAGCCTTGGCAATTTTTAGTAATTACACAATTGATAATATTTTTATTAGGTTGGCCATTAGAGTGGACGGAAATATTAATTATTTTTGTACCGATATTTTTACCATTAGTCGAATTTTTTGGAGTTAATCCATATTTCTTTGCAATGTTGATTGCCTTAAATTTACAAACTTCATTTTTGACCCCCCCCATGGCTATGTCTGCTTACTATTTAAAGGGAGTTCAATCAAAGAATGTTGAACTAATGCAGATTTTTGGAGGAATAATGCCATTTTTAGGTATTGTAATTTTAGCTATGGTTTTAATGTATTTATTTCCAGGTATAGCACTTTGGTTACCAGAGACATTATTTGCAAATTAATTTTTAAATGACAGATTTATTTTCTTTAAGTCTCGAAGAGCTTGCCACGAAGATTAAAGATGCCCAACTCACCTCTGTTGATGTTTGTGAAAAGTATATCGAGAGAATAAATAAATTTGACAAAGATATAAAGGCTTGGGCCCATTTTGATAAAAAAGTTTTACTAGAAAAAGCTTCTGAAGCTGACGATCATAGAAGATCTGGTAAACCAATTGGTCCACTTCATGGGGTGCCCATTGCAGTTAAAGACATTATTGGGACAGTTGATATGCCAACCGAATGTGGAACAGTTATCAGAAAAGGTAAATCATATTCACAAAATGCAGAAATAATTGATCTGCTTCATGCATCTGGAGCGATTGTAATGGGTAAAACAGCAACCTCAGAACTTGCTTATTTAGGACCTCCAGCAACTACAAATCCACATGACAAAACAAGAACACCAGGTGGTTCCTCAAGCGGGTCTGCTGCTTCTGTGGCTTCTTTTATGGCACCCGCATCAATTGGATCACAAACTGGAGGATCCATTATTAGACCAGCATCCTATTGTGGAGTTGTGGGTTACAAACCTAGTTATGGTTTGATATCTAGAAATGGTGTTTTAAGAACTTCCTATAGTCTAGATCATATAGGAATTTTTGGCCGAAAAGTTGAAGATGTAGCCATGTTGGCAAAAGTATTGATAAAAAAAGATAAATTTGATCTAGCAACTATACATTATTCAACAGAAAATATTTTATCTGAAACAAA
The DNA here is from genome assembly GCA_902524865.1 of uncultured Pelagibacteraceae bacterium. Classification (GTDB taxonomy): domain Bacteria; phylum Pseudomonadota; class Alphaproteobacteria; order Pelagibacterales; family Pelagibacteraceae; genus Pelagibacter. Next base: position 1,987 of record CABZEV010000038.1, read on the forward strand.
AAAAGGACCTTTATTTGAACCTAAATTTATTTTTTATAAAACTGAGCATTGGAAATTAATAGATAAAAAGTCTAGAGAGTCATTTGAATATTTTATTAATTCATTCAAAAAAAATATCGAGATTTTTGATACACCCTCTTATTTTAAAGATATTCACAAGTATCACCAAATTATTCATGAGACTGATTTAGCCAATAATTTTTCAGTGTATTTTAAAAAATTTAAAAAAAAATTGTCTAAGTATATGCAAGATGCAATTACCAAAGGCAATAAATATTCGGCGAAAGAATACGCAGAAGCAATTGATTTTATGAAAAGAAGCTATGAGTCTTACCAGGAAGTTTTTGAAGATTATCATGGAGTTTTATCACCAGCTAGTCCAGGTGTTGCACCTAAAGGTTTAAAAAGTACAGGAACAGCAGAATTTAATAAAGTTTGGTCTTATCTTGGCACACCATGTATTTCGTTACCTTTACTTGAAGGAGAAAATAATTTACCATTAGGTGTTCAATTAATTGGCAACAAATATGATGATCATAGATTTTTAGGGGTTGCTAATTGGTTAGAAAAAGAATGTCAGGAATGAAATGAATAAAATTACTACAATCATAGGATTATCTTTTGCAGTTTTCTTTTTAATTGGTTTAGCAACAACTTTAACGAAATCAATGATGATAGGCTTCTTGGATGTTATTCCAGTTTATTTTTTAATGGCTGCAGCTATCATCATGATGATATATGAAGCCTTCTTTGATAAAGATTAATATCAATTAAATTGAAAAATATTAAGACAGACATATTTCCATTATCATTATTATTTATACAACCAATCTTTATGGCTAGTAACTTAGTTGTTGCTAGAGGTGGTGTTGAATTTGTTCCACCCATTTCACTTGCATTTTGGCGATGGACAGTAGTTTTTTTGATTTTATTACCATTCACTTATGTAACTTTAAAAAATAATTTTCATATAATTAAAAAGGAATATAAAAAATTATTTTTTTTAGGGTCGATGGGATGTGGTGTATGTGGTGCTTTCCCTTTTTTAGCTGGTGAGACAACAACTGTAACTAATATGGGGATAATTTACACATCCTCTCCAGTTTTTATAATTTTGATTTCATGTTTCTTTTTTCAAGAAAAAATTAATTTGACAAAGGTAATTGGTTTAATTGCTTGTTTAATTGGTGTTTTTGTCATTATTATTAAAGGCGATATTGATTTGTTAATTAATCTTAGATTTACAATTGGTGATTTATGGATGTTAGCTGCTGCAGTTGGTTGGGCTTTATATTCTATTTATTTATTTTATTGGAAATCAAAATTAAAGATTTTCGATAGATTTGCTATGATTTCTTTTTTTGGTGCTTTAAGTTTGTTACCTTTTTATGTTGGTGAGGAATTATTTTATAAAGAGACCATTTTTGTAATGGAATTTTATTTATGGGTAATTTTTGCTGCCATATCGCCAGGGATAATTGCTTTTACACTTTATACTATGGCTCAAAAAAAATTAGGTGCATCTTTAACTGGCTTTACGCTTTATGTTTTCACAGCTTATGGAGCAATTTATGGATATTTTTTGTTTAACGAAAAATTCGAAAATTATCATATTATAGGGACAATTCTGGTATTTTTTGGCGTATATTTAGCAAAGAAAAATAATGTTAAAAAGGCTTAGGAATAGTTTGTTATTATTTTTACAAATAACAATTTTAGTTTACCTTTTTCTTTTAGTATTTCTTTATTTTTATCAAAGAAACT
>CABZEV010000039.1 GCA_902524865.1 uncultured Pelagibacteraceae bacterium
TTTTCTTTTAAGTGATTTATGATGAATCATTAATGATCTATCATCTAATTTTTTGATTTTTTTTACATTTTCATCAAAAATTAAAGCAAAGCCACTATTACTATATTTTTTCTCTATTTTTGTTTCAATCTTATCTGGCTTCATTGCAACTTGCTTACAGCCTATCAAAAATATTGAAAATAAAAGTATTAATAAGATTTTATAATTCATTTTTAAATTTATCTTTTAAGGTGCAAACTGCTAAAGCAAATCTTAAAGACCTATTCCATTGAAGGATTATTTCATAATTATCAAATACAATATATGCAGGGTTCAAAGTATCTGCACCAGGAATAATATCTTTATCTGGGGTAATTATTGCTACATTATAATTTGATTTTAAAAAACTTATATCGTCATAATTAACAATATATTTTTTAAAAAATTCTAATTTTTTTTTATTTTGAAGTTTTTTAGCGGAAACATTTAAATACTTTTTTGGAATATTTTTATTAAGATTTATTCTATAAAAACAAGGTGAGTCTTTTTTCCAACCAATCTTTTTAAGATAATTAGCTGCAGAAGCATAGGCATCATGGGAATTTTTTAAATCAATATAATCATCAGTATTAAAATCAATTGCATGATTTTTTATAGTTGAAGGCATAAATTGAAAAAAACCAAATGCACCTGCCCATGAACCATACAAAGATTTATAATCTATCTGATTTTCGTCAATTAATTTTAATAAAATTAAAAGCTCTTTAGTAAAAAACTCAGATCTTCTTTTATCGTAACTTAAAGTGGCTAGTGAAGAAAGAATATCCATTTTTCCAACATAAGTTCCATAATTGGTTTCAATACCCATCAATGACAATAATAATTCTTTTTCAATTTCAAACTTTTTTTCAACAATATTAATCAATTCTTTGTTGCTTAAATAAAAGTCAATACCCTTATTTAATTTTTTTGTAGAAGATCTCTTTGATATATAGGTTTTAGTGTCTTCATAAAATTCAGGCTGGTATCTGTCATATTTTATCACATTTGCTAAGAACTTAGTATCTGTCATAACAAGATCAAAAGTTTTCTCAGAAATATTGTTTACTAAAGCTCTTTGTTTGAAATCTTTTTTCCACTTTTCAAAATCTGTATTATCATTTGCAAATGATTTAAAATTAAAAAAAAATAGAATTAAAAAAAAAATTTCAATTTTTTTCATGTAAGTCATTTAAATATATAATTACAGCAATCCAAATAATAATAAAACTTAGAAATTTAACTAATGAAAAACCCTCTCCATAATAGAAATAACCTAAAATGAACTGTAATGTTGGTGTAATATAAAATATCATTCCAGTAGGTCCTAATCCAATTAACTCAACCCCTCTTACATATAGAAACAAAGGAATCACTGTCATTGGACCAGCTAAAAGTAAATATAGACTTAATCCTGGATTGCTTAAATTAAAGTCGTTTAGACCATTATTTGCAATTATATAAAATGCTACTAAAGCAAAAGGGAAAATATATAAGCTTTCAATTAGCAACCCAATATCAGTATCAATTTCAATTTTTTTTCGGACTAAATTATAAAAAGCCCAGCTAAAGGCTACAATGAGACCAACCCATGGTAATGATTTAAGATTAAAAAAAACTAAAATTAATATTGAAATAAAAACTAGAACAATTGAAAAAATCCTTTTTTTATTAAGTTCTTCTTTAAAAAAAATATAGCCCAGAAGAACACTTATTATTGGCATTATAAAATAACCAAAACTAGCGTCGATAATCCTTTCTGATGCAACAGCATATATCCATATAGACCAATTAACAAAAATTAAAAAACCGGACAAAAATAGTGCAATTAACTTTTTTTTATCTTGTACTTCTTTTAAAAAAATTTTCCATTTAGACAGAAATGTTGTGGTTAAAATTAACATTATTGCTGTCCACAAACATCTGTGAACAACTAATTCAGTGTGACCAATAAAAGAAACTGACTCAAAATATATAACTCCAATAAATCCCCACCAAAAAGAACCTAAGGAAGTTAATATTAAACCTTTGTTAAAATCATTTTTCATACTAATTAAATGAATAAAATATCATGAGTAATTAGACTATTTTATTGTTGAATTAAATATTTTTAATTATAAAAGCTTCTACATGGAGAGATGGCTGAGCGGTTGAAAGCACCGGTCTTGAAAACCGGCAAAGGGGCAACTCTTTCCTGGGTTCGAATCCCAGTCTCTCCGCCATAAAATTGTTAATATTTAAAATTTTTAAATAAATTATTAATTTTGTTATCTTCAAATTCAATATTGGTTTTTAAACCATTATAAAAATTGTAAAGATTGTTATCATCTATTTCTAGGAATTTTATTAATTCATTTAAATCTTTAACATTTAATTGATCTAAGTATTTATTAGTGAATGCTCCTAAAAGTTTGTCCATTTCTTTCGTACCGCGATAATTTGATCTGTATATAATTTTTTTTTTTATTTGTTCTATATCAACACTCATATTAGGAATATAATATTAGTTTATGGATATTAAAAGAAATTATAAATATTTATTATCTGACCTAAAATTTATAAAAGGTGTTGGTTTAAAAACATCAAATTTATTAAAAAGAAAAAAAATTAATAGTATTTTTGATCTGTTATGGAAATTACCAAAATCCTATACGGATCGAAGTTTATCCTCGAAAATTAAAGATTTAAAAATAGATGAAATACAAACTATAACTATAATTCCTCAAAAATACTCATTTCCAAGAGTAAGAAACTTACCAAATCGAGTTTTGTGCAAAGATGAAACTGGTGAAATAGACTGTGTTTTTTTTAATAGTTACGAAGGTTATATTAAAAAAATATTACCTATTGGAAAAGAAGTAACGATTAGTGGTAAAATTAAATACTTTCGAAATAAATATCAATTAACAAATCCTAAATATATTTCAGAGGACTCATCTATAATAAAAAAAAAACATAATAGCTATTCATTAACTGAGGGAATTAGTGAAAAGGTTTATAATAAAATAATATTTCAAATTATTAAGAATTTACCTCAAATTGATGAGTGGCACTCAAAAGATATATTAAAAAATTTTGGTAATATTGGTTGGAATGACTCAATCAAAAAATTACACGAGCCAGAAAACATTGGTAAATTCAAGGAAAATTTCTATCAAAGACTTGCTTTTGATGAAATTTTTTCAACTTTTTTAGTTAATTCAGAAATTAGA
>CABZEV010000040.1 GCA_902524865.1 uncultured Pelagibacteraceae bacterium
CATGTCAATTGCAAGGCCTGTTGGAGCAATGGGAACATATTTAGCTAAAATTTTTTCTGGTAAAATATATTTTAGTTTAAGAGAAACTATAAAATTGATTACATCAGCATTTTCAAAAAGATTTAGTGCAAAAGCCGGCAAAGCTGAAGATTTATTAAGATCAGCTGTAACTGGTGGAACTTTATTTAGCTCATTAGGTTTCTATTATATTGGTCCTATCGATGGCCATGATCTTTCTTCATTGACTCCAATTTTAAGAAATGCAAGGGACTCAAAACACCAAGGTCCAATATTAATTCATATAAAAACAAAAAAAGGAAAAGGCTATTCTTTTGCTGAAGAAGCAAAAGATCATTATCATGGTGTATCCAAATTTAATGTAAAGACTGGGGAACAGGAAAAAAGTTCCAGTAAAATACCGTCATATACCAAAGTTTTTGCTGATACTTTGATACAACACGCAAAAAAAGATAGTAAAATTGTTGCAATAACAGCAGCAATGCCAGATGGAACTGGATTAAACAATTTTAGAAAAGAATTTCCAGATAGAACTTATGATGTTGGTATTGCTGAACAACACGCTGTTACGTTTGCAGCCGGCTTAGCGACTGAAAATTATAAACCTTATGCAGCAATTTATTCAACATTTCTTCAGAGAGCATATGATCAAGTCGTTCATGATGTTGCAATACAGAGTTTACCTGTAAGATTTGCAATAGATAGAGCAGGATTAGTTGGAGCTGATGGACCTACACATGCAGGTAGTTTTGATACGACTTATTTAGCAACACTACCAAATTTTATTGTAATGGCTGCAAGTGATGAGGCCGAGTTGGTAAGAATGATTAATACTTCTGCAGAAATTAATGATAGACCCTGTGCATTCAGATATCCAAGAGGGAGTGGTATCGGATCAATATTGCCATCAATTAATGAAAAGATAGAGATTGGTAAATCAAGAATTATTCAAGATGGAAAAAAGTTAGCTTTAATAAACTTTGGTGCAAGATTAAGTGAAAGTTTAAGGGCATCAGAAAATTTAAAAAAAAAAGGTGTTAATATTACAATAGTAGATGCAAGATTTGCCAAGCCGTTGGATGAAAATTTGATATGGCAATTAGCAACAACACACGAGGCAATTGTAACTATCGAGGAGGGGTCAATTGGTGGATTCGGCTCTCATGTGATTGATTTTTTAACAAAAAAGGGACTGATGGACTCAAATTTAAAATTTAGATCAATGAAACTTCCAGATATTTTTATTGATCAAGACAAACCTGAAAACATGTATAAACTCGCAAATTTAGATAGCATTTCTATTGAAGAACAAATTTTAGATGTATTAAATTCAAATATTATCTTACAAAAACAAAAATAAAGTAATTATCCACATTGAGCTTGATTCAATAAATAATGATCAAGTAAAACGCATGATAGCATAGCCTCACCCACTGGAACTGCTCTAATTCCAACACACGGATCATGCCTTCCCTTAACAGATATGCTAGTATTTTTTCCAAATTTATTAATTGTCTTTCTGCTCTTTAAAATTGATGATGTAGGTTTTACAGCAAATGAAACAATTATTTGTTGACCAGAAGAGATACCACCAAGAATTCCACCTGCATTATTTGATTTAAACTTTAATTTACTTTTTGATTTTGAAATTTCATCTGAATTTTCTTCTCCAGACAATTGAGCAGAATTCATTCCAGAGCCAATATTAACTCCTTTTACAGCATTAATACTCATCATTGCAGATGCAATATCAGAGTCTAATTTTGAGTAAATTGGTGCCCCCAATCCTGCAGGAATACCATTAGCTCTAATTTCAATTATAGCACCACAGGATGAACCTGCCTTTCTAATACTCAAAAGATATTTTTCCCATATTTTAAGCATTGATTTATCAGGACAAAAAAATGGATTTTTATAAATTATCTTATCATCCCACTTGTTTGTATCGCATCCAAGAATTCCAAGTTGTGTAACTGCACCAGAAATTTTAAATTTTTTACCTAATTTTTTTTCCAAAACTTTTTTTGCTACCGCTCCTGCTGCAACTCTAGAAGCAGTCTCTCTCGCTGAAGACCTTCCACCACCTCTATAATCTCTAATTCCATACTTTTTAAAATAAGTAAAATCAGCATGACCTGGTCTAAATTTATCCTTAATATCATTATAATCTTTTGAGCGCATATCCTCGTTATAAATTATTAAAGAGATTGGAGTTCCAGTTGTTTTACCTTCAAAGACTCCTGAAAGAATCTCTACTTTATCGCTCTCTTTTCTTTGAGTAGTAAATTTAGATTGACCAGGCTTTCTTTTGTTGAGTTCTATCTGAATATCTCGTTCATGGAGGTTTATTAGTGGTGGACAACCATCTATTATACAACCAATTGCAGGACCATGAGATTCTCCCCATGTAGTGAAACGAAAAACCTTTCCAAAAGTATTAAATGACATTATTTATATTGTATAGATTATTTTGTTAAAATTATGAATGAAAAAAACTCACTAGGGCTTAATAAATGCTTTCTAGATTTAGATGATCCTTTTAAATTATTTGAAAGTTGGTACGAAGAGGCAAAAAAGAATGAAATTAATGATCCAAATGCTTTAGCTCTTGGAACTGCAACAAAACAAGGCGTTCCATCAGTAAGGATGGTGCTTCTTAAAGGTTACGATAAAAATGGATTTGTTTTTTATACTAATCTTAATAGTCAGAAAGGAAACGAAATAAAAGAAAACCCCAATGCAACAATGTGTTTTCATTGGAAAAGTTTGCTTAGGCAAATTAGAATTGTAGGTACTTTGAGCCAAGTAGAAGATGAGGTAGCTGATAATTATTTTAATTCTAGAGCTTACGAAAGTAGAATTGGAGCCTGGGCATCAAAACAAAGTAGTGAATTAGTCAATAGGGAAGAATTGATAAAATCACTAGAAAAATTTAAAAATAAATACCAAGATCAAAATAATGTTCCAAGACCAAATCATTGGTCAGGCTGGAATTTAAAACCTACGAGCATAGAATTTTGGTTAGATGGAGATAATAGAATACACGAAAGACTAAAGTATAAATTGACAGAAAATAATGGTTGGACAAAAAGTCTTTTGAGCCCCTAAAAATTTCTTGATAAACTAAAAGAAGTTAAATTTTCTAGGGTATTTTTTTCTTCAGAGTCTTTAAATACCGACAATGAATTTGATGACAA
>CABZEV010000041.1 GCA_902524865.1 uncultured Pelagibacteraceae bacterium
TCTATAACTGGTCCAATTGTAACTTGGGTGCCAGGATATAATTCTTGAACTGCCATAGCCATGATATGCGCAGCGTCATGTCTTATAACCTCTAAACCCTCTGGGTCTTTTGCTGTAAAAATTTTAACGGAACAATCTTTATCAATCGAGAAATATAAATCTTTTAATTCTCCATTCACACTCATTATCAAAGCTTGTTTTGCCAGTGATTTACTAATTTTTTCAGCAATCTCTAGGCCTGTCACCTTTTTAGTAAAATCTAAATTGTTTCCGTCTGGTAAAGTAATTATGGGCATTTAATTTAGTAATCTCTTATACTCTGAATAAGTAGAAAAACACATTTTTTCAACATTAAATTTTTTTATAATGTTTTTTCTTCCTTCCTTACCAATTAATTTTAAGGAAGTATCGTCCATTGTCATTGCTTGAATGATTTTTTTACTCAAGGAGCCAGCGTCACCAGATTCAAATAACAACCCTGTTTTTTCGTCTAAAATTGTCTCATTTGATCCTCCAATATTACTAGCAATAATTATTTTTTCCATAGATTGTGCCTCTACTGCAACTCTTCCAAAAGCTTCAGGTTCAATTGATGCTGAAACTATAATATCAGAAACTTTATAAGCTAAAGCCATATCCTTACAATGGTCTATGAATTTTACTTGATTGGTCAGATTATACTTTTCAGTTAATTTGATTAGTTGTTCTTTATAAGAATCTCTTCCCTGATCACTGCCTAATATTACAACATGAAATGCTTCGTATCCTAATTCAATTTTAACTAAATTTATTGCCTCAATAAATAATTCTTGACCCTTCCATGACGTAAGTCGACCTGGCATAAGAATTATTTTTTTTTCATCAATAATATTCCACTCATTTAAAAGTTTTTTTTCATCAGTTTCAATTTTGGTTGTTGGATCAAAATAATCTACATTTATGCCCCTAAAAATTACTAAAAATTTTTTTTTAGAATTCAAGAATTCCTGATAATTATCTTGAATATGTGAAAAGATAAAGTTTGATCCTGCTATCACCAAATCTGACCTTACCATTACTGAATTATAAAATTTTTTTAATCTACCTCTAAAATTATAAGTCCCATGAAATGTAGTAACAAACTTTCTTCTAGTTAATTTTGTTGCAAATAAACACGACCAAGCTGGTGCTCGACTTCTTGCGTGAACAATTGAAATGTTAAAAATCAAAATTATTACTATTAAAATAATTGAATTTAACAAAATCAATAATGGATTTTTACTATGGACAGGAAGCCTTATTAATTTAACTTTTTTTTTATCAATAAACTTAGTTAACTCTCCACCACTTGTAACAATGTAAGATTTACAATTATTTTCAGGTAAAAAATGTGCAATATCATAGCAACCAGTTTCTGCACCTCCGTAACCTAATTTTGGGATTACTTGCAAAACATTTAAATTAGATGACATTTAAAATAATTATATAATAATAGACAAAACTAATAAACTTTTATGACAAATTTTAATTACTTAAAAATTTCCACTACCAGAAAAATACGATATTTGAAACACCATCAAAAAAATGCCACCTACATCGTTTTTTTACATGGTTTTATGTCAGATTTGGAAGGTAAAAAACCTCAAGCATTTTTAAAATTTGCTAAAAAAAATAAATTAGGTTTTCTTGCTTTAGAATATTCAGGGCATGGTAAATCATCAGGAAAATTTATTAATGGTAATATTTCAAAATGGACTAGGGATACTACTTTAGTAATTCAAAAAGTTGTCAAAAAAAACGATATTATATTTATTGGATCAAGTATGGGGGCTTGGATTTCTTTAAACCAGTTTAGTCTTATCAAAAACAAAATTAAAGGTTTTTTAGGAATAGGTTCAGCGCCAGAATTTCTTGATAAACTAATGTGGAATAAATTTTCTAATAAAATGAAGATTGAAATCAAAAAAAAAGGTTTCATAAATTTAAAACATGGTGATTATGAATACCCAATCACTTACCAATTAATCAAAGATGGAAGAAAAAATCAAATTTTAAAAAAAAAAATAAGTCAAAATATAAATGTAACAATGGTTCACGGGAGTAAAGATAAATCTGTACCTGTAATTTACTCAAAAAAAGTTTTAAAAATATTTAATTCTAAGAAAAAGAAATTAGTAGTTATAAAAAATGGTGATCACAGTTTATCTTCGCCAAAATGGATCAAGATATTGAAAAAAGAGTTAAAATTAATAATTAACTAACTTTTTGTATTTTTGTTTTTGTAGAGATCGGATTTTTAAGCTTATCTAACATTTCTTTTGGACAAACCTGTACAAAATTCTTTAACTCATTTTCAAAGTCATCAATTATTTTTTTTGATAAACTGGACTCTGTTTCATTACTATGTTCGAGTACCAATTCTTTTAAAAATTTTGACCAGTACTCAGTTTCAACATTTTGCCATACAACTGAGTCTGGATTAACTTTTTTTTCAAATTCTTTTGATTTATCGTAAATAAAAGCCATTCCTCCTGTCATGCCGGCTGCAAAATTATCTCCAACATCTCCAAGAATTACCGCTATACCACCGGTCATATATTCACAACCATTTGAATCACAGCCTTCGATAACAGTTATGGCACCAGAGTTTCTTACTGCAAATCTATCCCCAGCTTGACCAGCTGCAAAAAGTTTACCTGACGTTGCCCCATAAAGAACAGTGTTCCCAATAATAGTATTCTCATTCGAAATTAAATTGCTTTCATCAGGTAGTTTTATTGAAATGGTTGCACCCGATAAACCTTTCCCAACATAATCATTTGCATCGCCTTTTAAATTAAGTTTAAGTCCTTTTGCTGCAAATGCACCAAACGATTGTCCAGCTGAGCCTTTAAAATCTAGAGTTAAAAAATTTTCCTCTAATTTTTCATAACCATATTTTTTATATAAGTGATGTGAAATTCTAGTACCTACAGCTCTATTAGTATTTTTAATTAAAATCTCGTTATTTATTTTTTCTGAGTTATCTAAAGCCTTTTCTATTTGAGGCCAAATTTCTTGATCCAGTGTATCAGGAACTTGATTAATTTCTGATATCTCACAATACCTCTTATTATTGCCGGGGTCTGCTT
>CABZEV010000042.1 GCA_902524865.1 uncultured Pelagibacteraceae bacterium
TCCTTAAATGATGAAATTATTTGTCTTAAATATTCTCTCATTGATAAATCCTCATCAATAAATTCATCCTCCTGGTCAGGATTTAAGGATAATTTTTTTAATATTTCATTACACCTTTCAACCTGACTTGCTAAGAGTTCAATATCTTGTGAAACATCTTTTTGATCTTTTAATTGTTTTGATAATTCCTGGGTAATTACTTTTATTGTTGATAAGGGCGTCCCTAATGAATGTGCAGCAGCAGCAGCTTGTCCACCTAAAGATAACATCTCATGCTCTTTAGCCATAATCTCTTCCATCTTATTTAAAGCATCTTTTCTTAACTTGCTCTCTGCACCAAATATAATTGCAAAATAATTCAAAAAAAGAAGAGCTATTATTAAGGCTAAAGGTATCGCATAGATATAATAATTGCTAACATGAAAGTGATCATTCAAAGGTATGGGTAGATCCTTTGAAATAAAAGTTAACCCCAAAATAGATAGAGTAGTTAATAATACTAATAATGAATTAGTTTTAAAACTCAAATTTGAGGAGGCAAATACACTTGGTATTATTAAAAAAATAATAAATGGATTTTTCACACCTCCTGTGAGATAAATTAGTCCACTTAATTGAACTATATCAATAAATAAATGAATAAATGCTGATCTATCTGTTAATTGAGTTTTTTTGTAAATAAAAATTAAATATAAATTACCAATTACTCCAATAGAAATAAATAAATTTGCAAAAATAAAGTTGAAGTCAAAATTAAAATAGAAATATACAAGATATACTGATATTAATTGCCCTATAATACCAATCCACCTTAAATTTATATAAATCGATTTTTTTAAAGAATATTGTTTTGAAGTTTCAAAAAACTTCATTTTCAAACATCTAAATTTTGAACATTTATTGCGTTGGATACTATAAAATCTTTTCTTAAAGTTACATCATTTCCCATAAGTGTATGTATCAAAACCTGATCTTTTTTTAAATCCTTAGAATATTGTACTTGCAACAAATTTCTTGTCTCTGGATTTAAAGTTGTACTCCATAATTCCTCTGGATTCATTTCTCCTAAACCTTTAAATCGTTGAATATTTAATTTTGATTTTTCAGACTCCACAAATTTATCAAAATCTTTTGATCCCTTTTTGATTTTTTTAAGCTCCTTATTATTGTTAACAATATAATGCTCAAGTTCTTTTTCATCTTTAATATATATTCCCTTTGCACCTTTATTAATCTTAAATAATGGTGGTTGTGCTAAATAAACATGTCCATTTTCAATAAGTTTGTTAAATGGTTTGTTGTTAAAAAAGGTCAGTAATAAAGCTCTTATGTGAGATCCATCAACATCTGCATCTGTCATAATAATAATTTTACCATACCTTAGATCTTTCAAATCTATTTCTTGTGATTTTGGATCTAATCCTAAAGCATTTATCAAGGTCAAAATTTCATTCGATGAAATCATCTTCGATAAAGCTTTTGTCCTATAATCTGAGCCATTATTGCTATTACCATTCTTCTTACCATCCATGGCATCAACGTATGTATTTAGAATTTTACCTCTTAAAGGCAATACTGCTTGATTAGCTCTGTCTCTGCCTTGTTTGGCCGAACCACCAGCTGAGTCTCCCTCTACAATAAATAGTTCTGTTCCTTCCTGTTTTCCAATTTGACAATCAGCCAACTTTCCTGGTAATCCACTGAGCTCAAGTGCACCCTTTCTTCTTACACTTTCTCTTGCTTTTCTAGCAACATCCCTCGCCAATGCTGCCTGAATAATCTTTGCTAAAATAATCTTAGCAATAGATGGATTTTGATCAAACCATATTGAAAGCCTCTCATTAACAATATTTTCAACTATCATTCGCACCTCTGACGATACAAGCTTATCTTTAGTTTGAGACGAAAATTTAGGGTCGGGGATTTTCGCCGACAATACACAAGTTAACCCTTCTTTAATATCATCACCCGATATGGTAAATTTATTTTTTTTCAAGAGGTTATGCTCGTTAGCATATTTATTTATAACTCTTGTCAAGGCACTTCTAAAACCAAGTAAGTGTGTCCCACCATCCTTTTGATAAATATTATTAGTATATGGAAAAACATCTTCACTATAAGAAGCATTCCATTTCAGTGAACATTCTAATTCTACATTTTGTTTTTTACCTTCTATATAAATAGGTTTTTTAAATAAATCATTACCGTTCTTATTTTGTAACTTTTCTCTTTTTTCGTCTAAAAAATCTACGAATTCTATAACTCCCCCATCAAATTTAAACTCATTGATTTTTTCTTTCTTTGTACTGCCATCTATAAACTTTATTGTAATACGTTTATTCAAAAATGCTAATTCTCTCATTCTTTTAATCAGAGTACTTGAACTAAATTTTATTGAGGAGAAAATTTCTTTAGAGGGTAAAAATGTTATTTGAGTACCGGTGTTTTTTGATTTTCCAATTACTTTTAAAGGTGCTTTGGCTTCACCATTTTTAAATTCAATATAATGTTTTTTCCCATCTCTATTAATCTCTAATTGTAATTTTTCTGAAAGTGCATTAACGACTGATACACCTACTCCATGTAATCCCCCTGAAACTTTGTAAGAATCATGATCAAACTTACCACCCGCATGAAGTTGTGTCATTATAACTTCAGCTGCTGATTTATTTTCACCTTTATGAATATCTACTGGTACACCTCTTCCATCATCATTTATTGTAATCGTTCCATCAGAATTAATTTTTACACTAATGTTTTTACAATAACCAGCAAGTGCTTCATCAATAGAATTATCAACAACTTCGTAAACCATATGATGAAGACCTGTACCATCATCGGTGTCCCCAATGTACATACCTGGTCTTTTTCTTACTGCTTCAAGACCTTTTAAAACTTTAATTGAATCTGCCTGATAATTATTTTTTGTTGCCATATTTATAAATTACTAAAAGAT
>CABZEV010000043.1 GCA_902524865.1 uncultured Pelagibacteraceae bacterium
TGGTATACCTATGGCTGTGAAAGATTTATTCTGTACAAAAAATCTTAAAACAACTGCTGGTAGTAAAATTTTAAATAATTTTGTACCAACTTATGAATCTACAGTTACTGAAAATATTTGGAATGAAGGTGCAATACTTATGGGTAAATTAAATTGTGATGAGTTTGCAATGGGTTCATCTAATGAGACAAGTCATTTTGGAAATGTACAAAATCCTATTGATAAAAATTTAGTCCCCGGTGGTTCATCCGGTGGTTCAGCATCAGCTGTTGCTGGACAATTAACTCCAATCACAATTGGTACTGATACCGGAGGATCAATTAGACAACCAGCTTCATTTACTGGAATTGTAGGTTTAAAACCAACATACGGAAGTTGCTCAAGATATGGGATAGTTGCTTTTGCTTCCTCATTAGATCAAGCAGGACCAATGGCCCAAAATGTAAAAGATTGTGCTTTATTGCAAGAAGTAATCAGCACATATGATCCAAAAGATTCTACTTCAATCAATTTCAAAAGAAATCATTATAGCAAAGAACTTACAAAAAATATAAAAGGAAAAAAGATTGGAATTCCCAAAGAATACAGAGTTGATGGTATGCCTAAAGAAATTGAGGATCTTTGGCAAAAAGGTATTCAATACGTAAAAGATTGTGGTGCTGAACCAATCGACATATCACTTCCACATACAAATTATGCTTTACCAACGTATTATATTGTTGCTCCAGCAGAGGCATCTTCCAATTTAGCAAGATATGATGGTGTAAAGTATGGATACAGAGCTAAAGGTGAAAATTTGATTGATATGTATGAAAAAACTAGATCTGAAGGTTTTGGTGCAGAAGTTCAAAGAAGAATTATGATTGGAACTTATGTATTATCATCTGGTTATTATGATGCATACTATCTTAAAGCTCAAAAAGTGAGAAAACTTATCAAAAATGATTTTGATGAGGCATATAAGAAAGTTGATGCAATTTTAACGCCATCAACACCTAGCTCAGCTTTTAAAATAGGTGAAAAAACAAATGATCCTGTTTCGATGTATTTGAATGATATATTTACAGTACCAGTTAATTTGGCAGGCCTGCCCGGTATATCAATTCCTGCAGGACACGATACTAAAGGTTATCCTCTGGGTTTACAAATAATCGGTAAAGCCTTTGATGAACAAAATATATTAAACATTGCTTTTGCTATGGAGGAAAAAATAAATTTTAAAAACAAAATTACTGATTGGTGGATTAAGTGAATAAGAAAAACACAGAATATTTGATTAATCGGAAAGATAATCAATATGAAGTTGTAATTGGATTAGAGGTACATGCTCAAGTATTATCCGAGTCAAAACTATTTTCTTCTTCATCAACTAAATTTGGTGCTGAACCAAATACACAAGTAAGTTTAGTTGACGCTGCATTTCCAGGAATGCTACCTGTAATAAATGAATTTTGTATTAAACAAGCTATTAAAACTGGCATTGGTCTTAATGCAAAAATTAATAAACGCTCTGTATTTGATAGAAAAAATTATTTTTATGCTGATTTACCTCAAGGATATCAAATATCACAATTTAAAGATCCAATAGTAGGTGAGGGTAAAGTTATTTTGGATATGCCTAATGGTCAAAAAGAAGTAGGTATAGAAAGATTACATCTAGAACAAGATGCTGGAAAAAGTATTCATGATCTTGACGCACAAAATACTTTTGTAGATCTAAACAGATCAGGGATAGCTTTAATGGAAATAGTGAGCAAGCCTGATCTAAGATCCCCAGATGAGGTTAATGCTTACATTAAAAAATTACGATCTATAATGAGGTACCTAGGAACTTGTGATGGAAATATGCAAGAAGGCTCTTTAAGAGCGGATGTGAATGTTTCTGTAAGACCAAAAGGATCTAAAGAATTTGGTACACGATGTGAAATTAAAAATGTTAATTCAATTAAGTTTATGCAAATGGCAATAGAATATGAGGCTAATCGCCAAGTTGATTTAATAGAAGAGGGCAAAACTATTGATCAAGAAACAAGACTTTTTGATACGAAGAAAAATGAGACAAGATCAATGAGATCAAAAGAAGATGCTCATGATTACAGATATTTTCCTGACCCTGATTTATTACCTTTGGAAGTATCGGAAAAATTTATTGAAGAACTTAAAAATGATATTCCAGAGCTTCCAGATGACAAAAAGAAAAGATTTATTGAAGAGTTTAAATTGTCTCCTTATGAAGCCAATATTTTAGTGTCTGATATTGATACTGCAAAATACTTTGAAAAAGTTGTAGCTAAAATGGGCAAGAACAAAGATATTAAGTTAGCAGTCAATTGGATTACAGGAGAACTATTTGCTGTTTTAAATAGTAAAGGTTTAGAAATTTCTCAAAGTCCGGTGAGTGCTAAGAACTTCGCCATATTGATAAATCTAATTAAGAATGGAACTATTTCTGGAAAAATAGCAAAAACTGTTTTTGAATTAATGATTGATGGAGATAAAGATCCACAAAAAATTGTTGAGGAAAAAGGATTAAAGCAACAAAGTGATCCAAAGGCTTTAGAGGTTTTAATTGACAATATAATTAATGAGAACAGGGAAAAAGCTATTGAATATAAACAAGGTAAAGAAAAATTATTTGGTTTTTTTGTTGGTCAAGCAATGAAGGCATCTGGTGGAAAAGCAAATCCTCGATTAATCAATGAGATCCTGAAGAAAAAATTATAAGGTTATGGGTTCAGATCTTAATATCACAAAGCATTTACAAGATTATATACTAAAGAATGGTTTGAAATTACATCCAATTCAAAAAGAAATAATAGACTATAATTTATCACTTGG
>CABZEV010000044.1 GCA_902524865.1 uncultured Pelagibacteraceae bacterium
TGAAGATCTTCAGTATCTGTTGAGCCTGGTTCTCTAAAATGAGTTTGGGTATCAATACACCCAGGTAGGACTGTTAGGTTTTTTGCATCATATACTTCTTTTGCTTCTTCTGATACTTCACCAATTTTCGATATCTTACCATCTTTAATAGCAACATCTTTATTTTCTAACTTTCCGTTAATATAACATTGCCCATTTTTAATTATTAGATCTAACATTTTTCAGAAAAGTTATTATATTAAAATTAAATATCAATCAAATATGAATAATAATGTTTATATATTAGAAGATAGAGCCATACTTTACATCAATGGTTCAGATGCAAAAGATTTTCTGCAAAATCTGATTAGCAATGACATTAATAAAGTTACAGATAACTCCAGTTGTTTTGCGTCATTGTTTACTCCACAAGGTAAATTTTTATATGAATTCATGGTTGTGAAACACAAATTGGGTTATTTCATTGATTGTGAAAAATCTCAATCTGAAGAGATATTTAAACAATTAAATTTATATAAAATAAGATCAAAAGTAGAAATTCTTAATTTGAGTAACGAATTTGTAGTTGCAAGTTTTGGATACGAAAAATATTTATCTATTGAAGGTGCAAAGGATATATTGGGTTTTACATTTAAGTATAGAGAAGATCCTATTTTTTTAGATCCAAGAAATAAACACTTGGGTGCTAGACTTATAATTAATCTTGAAAAACTTTATTTATCTTTAAAAAAACTTGACCTTAAAAACGATAAAATTGAAAACTATCATATTCATAGTCATAAACTTGGTATAGTTCCAAAAGACTTAAATAAATTGAAGAATAAATTATTTGGTATCGAATGTAACTTTGAAGAGCTACATGGTATTGATTTTAAAAAAGGCTGTTATGTTGGGCAAGAAAATACTGCCAGAATAAAATTAAAAAATAAGCTTTCAAAAAGATTACTACCAATCGAGATTGTTGATGGAGAATTAATTGAAAATGAAAGTGTTTTTAATAATAATGTTGAGATTGGGAAAGTCTTAATTAATGAAACGTACCCTTTTGCCCTCATTAAATATCTAGATTCAAATTTTGAAAAAGACAAAATATTTCAAGGTAAAAATGGTTCTTTTAAAGTTTTTGTGCCCGAATGGCTAAAAATTTAAATATTGGTGCGGCTAGAGAGACTCGAACTCTCATGGACTAGGTCCACACGGCCCTCAACCGTGTCTGTCTACCAATTTCAGCATAGCCGCAAATTTGACCCACATTAAATCAATGACAAGAAGGTTTCAAATTGATAAATTTTATTATGGAATTTAATCAAGAAGTAAAACAAGCAACTGATCCTATTTATAAAAAGATCTCCAAGGTTATGCCTGAAATTGAATGGTCAGTGCATGCTCCTTATATTCATAAAATAAATAAGCTTAAAAAAGACAAGAACGCAGTAATTTTAGCTCACAATTATCAAACCCCAGAAATTTATCATGGTATTGCAGATTTCTCAGCAGACTCTCTTGCTCTTGCTGTAGAAGCTTCAAAAACCTCAGCAGATATAATTGTTATGGCTGGTGTACATTTTATGGCTGAGACTGCTAAACTAATGAGTCCAAATAAAAAAGTCTTGCTACCTGATATGAAAGCAGGTTGTTCTCTTTCATCTTCAATTACCGGAAAAGATGTAAGATTATTAAAAGAAAAATATCCTGGTGTTCCAGTAGTTTCTTATGTCAATACTTCTGCAGATGTAAAAGCAGAAACAGATGTGTGTTGTACATCGGCAAATGCTGTAAAGATTGTAAAATCCTTAGGAGTTAAGAAAGTAATTTTTTTACCAGATGATTATCTTGCAAAATATGTTGCTTCTCAAACAGATGTTGAGATCATTTCTTGGAAAGGAATTTGTATTGTTCATGACCAATTTAACGAAAAAGAAATTCAAAATATTAGGAAGAACAACCCTGGGATAAAAATCATAGCTCATCCTGAGTGTCCGCCAGATGTAATTAAAGCAAGTGATTTTGCTGGGTCAACTTCAGGAATGATAAATTATGTTAGAGATAATCAACCTAAAAAAGTAATGATGGTTACTGAATGTTCAATGAGTGACAATATTCAAGTCGAAAACCCAAATGTAGAATTTATTAGACCATGCAATATGTGTCCTCATATGAAAAAAATAACCTTACCAAAAATATTAGATTGTTTAGAGAATGAAACTGGTGAAATTATTATGGATCAAGAAACAATCAATAAAGCAAGAATGTCAGTTGAAAAAATGGTTGCTATTGGCAGATAACTTTTTGTGTCTCAAATTAAACTTAGTGAAAATTTTATAAAAAGTAGTGTCAAACTTGCACTTAATGAAGATTTATATCCATCAGGCGATATTACCTCTGGTTTAATTAAGAATAATAATATTATAAAAGCAAAATTAATATCTAATCAAAACGCTGTGATTGCTGGGCTACTATTTGTAAAATATACGTTTTTACTTATCGATAAAAAAATTAAATTCATTGCAAAAACAAAAGATGGATATTATGTAAGAAAAAATTCAACAATCGCAATCATAAAAGGAAATAAAAAAAATATTTTGATTGCAGAGAGAGTTGCACTAAATTTTTTATCTCATATTTCGGGCATAGCCACAAAAACAAATAAATTTGTAAGATTGGCTGGTAAAAAATGTAAAATTTGTTGCACTAGAAAGACTATACCTAATTTAAGAGTTATACAAAAATATGCAGTAAAATTAGGCGGAGG
>CABZEV010000045.1 GCA_902524865.1 uncultured Pelagibacteraceae bacterium
ACTTACTTGCAACAGCAGAATGTTTAGATAATGGAAAACCAATAAGAGAATGTATGGCAGCAGACTTACCTTTGGTTATTGATCATTGGAGATATTTTGCTGGTGTAATTAGAGCAGAAGAAGGCTCAATTGCTGAAATAGCAAATAATCAATACTCATACAATTTTCATGAACCATTAGGTGTAGTTGGTCAGATAGTTCCGTGGAATTTCCCATTATTAATGGCGACATGGAAATTAGCACCAGCACTTGCTGCAGGAAACTGTTCAGTTTTAAAACCAGCTGAACAAACACCAGCATCAATTATGGTAATGATGGAACTTATTGGAGACCTATTACCTCCAGGAGTTGTAAATATTGTTAGTGGTTTTGGTTTAGAAGCAGGTAAACCTTTAGCATCTTCAAAAAGAGTTGCTAAAGTTGCATTTACCGGTGAAACAACTACTGGAAGATTAATCATGCAGTATGCTGCACAAAATATAATTCCTATTACTTTGGAATTAGGTGGAAAATCTCCTAACATTTTCTTTGAAGATATTATGGAAAAAGATGACGACTTCTTTGATAAGTGTATAGAAGGTTTTGTAATGTTTAATCTTAACCAAGGTGAGGTTTGTACCTGTCCAAGTAGAGCTTTAGTTCAAGAGTCTATCTATGATAAATTCATGGAAAGAGCTGTAGCAAGAACAAAAGCTGTTGTTCAAGACAATCCTTTAAAAATGGAAACTATGATTGGAGCTCAAGCCTCAGTTGAACAGATGGAGAAAATAAAATCTTATCTTGAGCTAGGTAAAAAAGAGGGCGCTAAAGTTCTGACTGGTGGAAGTGTTGGTAAACTCAATAGTGGATTGGAAAAAGGTAATTACATTCAGCCAACTATTTTTGAAGCTAACAACCAAATGAGAATTTCTCAAGAAGAGATTTTTGGACCAGTTGTATCAGTGATCAAATTTAAAGATGAAGCAGAAGCATTAAAAATTGCTAATGATACTCTTTATGGTTTGGGAGCTGCTGTATGGACTAGAAATGGTAATATAGCTCACAGAATGGGTAGAGCGATACAAGCAGGAATAGTATGGACAAATTGTTATCATGCTTATCCAGCTCACTCACCATTTGGTGGTTACAAACAATCAGGAGTTGGAAGAGAAACTCATAAAATGATGCTTAATCATTATAGACAGAATAAGAATTTACATGTTTCTTATGCTGAAAAAAAATTAGGCTTCTTTTAATCAAATAATATATACTGGTCCATGATTCGATATCATGGGCCAGAGAAAAAATATGAAAGTATCTGCAACACATTCAGCTTTAAACTTACTATCGGAATTAAAAGAAAAATATGGTGAAAAATTAATGTTTCATCAATCAGGTGGATGTTGTGATGGGAGTGCCCCCATGTGTTTCCAAGAAGGTGAATTTCCATTAGGTGACAATGATATTAAACTTGGAGAAATAGGTGGAGTTCCATTTTATATGAATGGTGATCAATATGAAAAATGGAAACATACTGATCTTACGATTGATGCCGTAAAGGGAATTGGTGGAATGTTTTCATTAGATAATGGAACTGGAAAAAGATTTTTGACTAAATCTGAAATATGTCTCGTGGTAGACAACGATAACCCAAATCATTAAATTTTTTTATTTAACAATGCCGATTTTTTTAAGTTCACAAAAAATCGTGAAAGATTGGATTGATTATAACAATCATATGAATGTTTCTTATTATCTTTTGATCTTTGATAAATATGGAGCAGATATATTGAATGACTCCTTCAAAATGGGTGAGCATTCAGCCGGGACTACTGGAAAAAGCACAATGATTGTTGAGTCTCATATTACCTATAATCAAGAACTAAAGATGAATGATGAGGTAGATGTAAATTTAGTTTTTTTTGATCACGATAAAAAAAGGTTGCAATACAAGATGGAAATGATCCATAAGCAAAAGCAATATTTAGCATCAACGATTGAAGTCCTTGCATTATATGTTGATTTAAATACTAGAAAAGTCTCAGAATTTGAAGGAGATAAATTAGAAATTATGGATAATTATATAAAAAACAACAAAGAAAATTTTGATAATACAAACCTTAAGTTTTCTTCTAAATTGAAAAAGTAAATAAATTTACTTCCAGCCCGCGTACTGGAAGTAATAATTTATTTATTGTCCTGGCGCTTTGTATGCACCTGATGCAACTTCACTTGCTTTAACAGTAGCTTTATTAAAATCAATAGCTTCTAACATTGTTAAATTTTTAACTGCACCTGATGCTTCTACTACAAGTTTTACTGCAGCAAAGTCTTCAAATGTTGTAAGTTCATTAACAACAATAAAGTCATAAGGACCTCTAACTATATCCATACTATGCATTGTTCCACCCATAGCTTTTGTTAATTGTTCAACTACTGCTTTT
>CABZEV010000046.1 GCA_902524865.1 uncultured Pelagibacteraceae bacterium
TTGCTTACATACTTTACACATCAGGCACTACTGGAACTCCAAAAGGGATAGTCAGAGACATTGGCGGTCACATCGTTGCATTAAAATGGACGATGAAAAATATTTATAATATTGATGCAGATGATATTTGGTGGTCAGCTAGTGATATTGGTTGGATCGTCGGTCACTCCTACATTGTCTATGCTCCATTGTTCAAAGGATGCACCACTGTATTGTTCGAAGGTAAACCTGTCGGTACACCAGATGCAGGAGCATTCTGGAAAATTATTTCTGACTATAAAGTAAAATCTTTATTCACTGCGCCAACAGCTTTTAGAGCTATTAAAAAAGAAGATCCTGAGGGAAAGTTTTTTTCAAAATATGATTTAAGTAAATTTGAGAGTCTTTTTCTTGCTGGAGAGCGAGCTGATCCAGATACAATCAAATGGGCAGAGAATTTATTGAAAGTTCCAGTAATTGATCATTGGTGGCAAACTGAAACTAGTTGGGCGATCAGTTCAAATTGTACTGGAATTGAAATGATGAAAACAAAATATGGCTCAGCTTGTAAAGCTGTACCGGGTTATGATGTAAAAATTATAAAATCAGATCAAACGTTAGCTAAGCCAAATGAGATGGGAGATATTGTAGTAAAATTACCTTTACCTCCTGGAACATTTCCAACTCTGTGGAATGCAGATCAAAGATATAAAGAAAATTACATGTCAAATTATGAGGGGTATTATCAAACTTATGACGCCGGTCACATTGATGAAGATGGCTACATCTGGATTATGTCTAGAACTGATGATATTATCAATGTTGCGGGCCACAGATTATCAACTGGTGCAATAGAAGAAGTTTTATCAGAACATCAATCAGTTGCTGAATGTGCAGTACTTGGAATCGCTGACAAATTAAAGGGTCAATTACCTATTGGCTTAATTGTTTTAAAAGCAGGAGTGGATAAAGATAACAAAACAATTTCTAAAGAATGTATTCAAATGGTTCGAGACAAAATAGGACCAGTGGCTGCTTTTAAGGTTGCAATTGTTATTAAAAGACTTCCAAAAACAAGATCGGGTAAAATTTTAAGAGGAACGATTAGAAAAATAGCTGATAGTGTTGAATATAAAATGCCTCCAACCATTGATGATCCAGCTATTTTAGATGAGATCAAAGAGGATTTAATCAAAAATAATATTCTAAAAAGTGCTTAAAACTTATTTATTCTTAATCGGTGCAATTTTTTGTGAGGTGGCTGGCACTATGCTGTTACCTGTATCACAAAATTTCACCAAACTTATTCCTACGAGTTTTCTTGCAATATTTTATTTAACTGCTTTTTATCTACTTACTTTTGTAGTGAACAAGCTACCGATTGCAATAGTTTATGCTACTTGGAGTGGTCTCGGAATATTTACAGTTGGAATACTGGGGTATATTTTTTTCAAACAAACTTTAGCTTGGCAGGCAATATTAGGATTATTTTTAATTGTAATTGGAGTAGTGTTAGTAAATAGTTTTACAATAAAACTTAATTAAACTCTAATGGGGTTCCCTCTGGATCTCCTATAATTTTTCCATCTTTCATTTTAGTTTTACCAGCAATAATAGTTGCTACAGGTGTTCCTTTAAACTCAACGTCATTAAAAGGTGACCAGCCACATTTACTCTCAATATTTTCATTTTTAATCACAACCTTCTTATTCATATCGACAATTGTGAAATCAGCATCATAACCCTCTTTAATAAATCCTTTATTCTGAATGCCAAAAATTTTTATCGGGTTCTCACACACTAAGCTCATTAATTGATAAAGAGATAATTTCCCATCATTAACATGGTTTAACATCACTGGCATTAATGTTTGAACACCAGGCATTCCTGAGGGTGAATTAGGATATTCATTATCTTTATTTGCTTTTAAATGTGGGGCGTGGTCTGAACCAATGGTGTCATTAATATTATTTTTTACAGCATGCCATAATCGATCATAATGAGATTTATCTCTGATCGGTGGATTCATTTGTGCATATGTTCCAAGTTTATCATAACAATCTGGTGCGTAGATTGTTAAATGCTGTGGGGTAATTTCGAAAGTAATATTGCCTTTGTGTTGAGATAAAAAATCTATTTCTTGCTTTGTGGTAATATGAAGAACATGAGCTTTCTTATTATATTTTTTGGCAATTCTAACAATTCTTCTAGTTGAAGAAATAGCACACTCCTCACTTCTCCAAACAGGGTGTGAATGCACATCTCCATTCTTTATTAATTTTTTATTTCTATTCAAAATTTCCTCGTCTTCTGAATGAACTGCAACTATTTTTGAAGAATGTTTAAAAACTTTATCTATATCCTCTTCAAGAGCTACTAAAAGATTACCTGTTGAAGAACCTACAAATAATTTGATACCACAGCATC
>CABZEV010000047.1 GCA_902524865.1 uncultured Pelagibacteraceae bacterium
GTATGCATGGTCCGTGATTTCAAAAATAATAAAATATGCATCATCACTAGTTCCAGGGATTACTAATCAATTTAACGATATTGATGAGGCAATGCGATTAGGTTTTAACTGGGCCAAAGGACCATTTGAAATGCTTGAGGAAGTTGGTGTTAAAAACTTTTTTAACAAAGTTGATACTTTTAGTGGGAATAATTTTTTAGAGGAATTAAATAAAAATAAAAATGAGGATTTCTATGGAGAAAGACAGAAATACACTAGTATAGAAACATTAGGTAAAGTTAAAAAAACAGCAATGAGTTTAGATGGTAATGACTCTGCAAAGATATATAGATTTCAAGATTACAATATTGTTGAGTTTACCACTAAAGCAAATGCTTTAGATTATGATTCAATGGATGCTCTAAAAAAAGCTACAGATAAACCTTTGATTATAATAAATGAAAGTATGCAATTCTCTGCTGGTGTAAACTTAACTTATACCATGCAATTTGCAGATAAAAATGATTTTAAATCAATAGAAAAATTTATTAAATATTTTCAAGAGACGTGTAAGCATTTAAAATACTCAAAATATCCTGTGATATCTGCTCCATCGGGTTTAACGCTTGGTGGTGGCTTTGAGGTTATGGTTCAAAGTAATTTTGTAGCATCTCATACAAATATTGTTGTAGGACTTGTTGAGACCATTGTTGGATTAATTCCTGCAGGTGGAGGATGTAAGGAAATGTTAGGCAGATGGTTAGATACGAAGCAAGCAAAAAAAGATCCAAATTTTGCCCCACTAAAAGTTTTTGATATTATTGGCTATGGAAAGACAGCTACATCACCTGTGGAAGCAGAACCGCTGAAATATTTAAGACCTCAAGATAAAAATATTATGAATAGAAACAGTTTATTAGAAGTCTCAAAAAAAATCCTTAATGAAAATAAAAATTTTAAAGTTCCTGAGGAGCTAGTATTTAAACTTCCTGGAGAAAGTGTCAGAGGTGAAATGAATAAGATTATAGAAAAACTTTATAATGAAAAAGTGATACTAGACCATGGTGTAATAGTTGCAAAAGAATTGGCATATATTTTAAGTGGCGGGGACACAACAATAGATAAAACATTATCTGAAAACGATTTGTTTAAGTTAGAGTTAGATGGATTTATGAGATTAATTGAAACAAAAAAAACACAAGAAAGGATAAAACACACTTTAGCTACTGGTAAGCCATTAGTCAATTAGCATTCTAATAGAATTAATAAAATCAGGTCTTAATACATACTGAGATTTATCAAGATACTTAATTTTTTTAAGCGCCTCTAAATTGTAAATAACTTTACCAATAGGAGTGTATTCAGTTTCATATAACGGTTCATCTCTTAAAATTATAAAAAACTGACTATCTTCCGTATTGTAATTTTTTGATCTTGCTAATCCCACACTCCCTTTTTTGAAATCAAATGGAGTATCTATCTCTGAATTTATTGTTCCTAAACCAGACTTGCCAGAACCTATCTTAACATAATTTAAGCTTCCTTTTTTACCAAATTCTAAATCACCCGCTTGTACAAGTGTATCTTTTATTACCCTATGAAAGGCAGAATTATCATAGGCTTTAGACTTAACTAATTTCTTAAATCTTTGAACAGCATTTGGAGAAATTTGAGGATAGAGTTCAATTATAACATTTCCGCAAGGAACATTTAAAATTGCAATATTTGAGGGATTTTCAAAAGTAATTTTTGTTGGATCATATTTTTTTAAAAATAAACACTTATTCTTTATTATAAAAAAAGAGCTAAAGGAAAATACTGCTAAGGATAGTAAAAATATAAGAATTATTTTTTCTGATCTTGTTGCCTTAATTTTTTTGATCATAAGATAAAATTTGGATCAATTATCAACAAATTTTTTTTTATAAAATTTATTTTTTTTTCTAAAATTGGGTCTTTATTATTTAAGTTTGTTCCAATCATTAAATGAGAAAAAACCTCTGCCATATCCTCAGATGCAGTTGATTGAGAGTATTCTGAGAAAAATCCCTTAGTATTGCTATAGGTTTCTAGACCTAATTTATCGGTGCAGGTGGAACATTCTGCATAATTAAATTCTGTTAAGTTGAAGCTCGACCAGGTACTTTCATTAAACATATCCTTATAACTATCATTTATTATATGAAAAACTTCATGATGAATTACTCGTTCGAAATATTTTTCATTAAATTTTATATCAAGAATCAGTGTTTTCATTACATTATCTGGAATACCTGCTGTATTGATATTTGAGATTGATAAATCCTCACATAAAACAATATA
>CABZEV010000048.1 GCA_902524865.1 uncultured Pelagibacteraceae bacterium
TTTAAAAAAAAAAAAAAATCAAGATACTAAAATTAATGATTTAAAAAAAACAATTGTTGAAGAAAAAGTACAAAAAATTTTTGAAGGAAAAGATTACTCTAAATTAGAGGACACTAAAAATTATGAGATTACAGAATATAAACCGAAAAAGACTCTATCTTTTTTGAAATTTCTTTCATATTTGATTGTATTGTTAATCTCTTTTATTGCGTTATTAATAATAGTAGATACTTTTAACACATTTTTGTATCAATTTTTTCCAGGTCTTGAACTTATTATGTTTAACCTTTTTGAAACATTGAAAGATATAGAATTATTTATTAGGGACTTAATTTAATCATGATTAACTACTTATCTAAACCTTTTAAATGGTTTTTTAAACTTGAAGCAGCTAGCGGTTTAGTTTTGCTATTTGCGGCTATAATTGCATTAATAATCAGTAACTCTAATTTATCTGATTTATATTTTTCAACATTAAATAATTATTTATTTATAGGTATTAATAACTTTGGTTTAAAATTATCTGTTTTACATTGGATTAATGACGCCTTAATGGCAATATTTTTTTTCTTTGTCACTTTAGAAATAAAAAGAGAATTTTTACAAGGAGAGCTTTCAAATATAAAACAAGCTTTACTTCCAATAATTGCTGCTGTTGGTGGGATGTTAGTCCCTGCATTGTTTTATGTATTTATAAACTTTGGTGATAGCGAAACTATGAATGGATGGGCTATTCCCTCAGCTACCGATATTGCTTTTTCACTTGGTGTGTTATCTCTGTTAGGAAAGAGAGTACCATTATCTTTAAAAGTTTTTTTAACCGCTTTGGCAATCATTGATGACTTAGGAGCAATTGTTATCATTGCTTTATTTTATTCAGGTGATTTGAGCATCAAATACTTAACTCTTATGTTGTTAGCTTTTATTGTCTTGTTAGTAATAAATAAATTTGATATTAAAAAATTTTTACCTTACTTAGTTGTGGGTATATTTCTTTGGGACTTTACACATAATTCAGGTATTCACGCTACTATTGCTGGAGTTTTGTTGGCCATGACCATACCTCACCGGAAGAAAGAAAAAGATTTTTCTTTATTAATAAAAGTTGAACATGCGATAAGTCCCTACGTAGCTTTTGGTATAATGCCTTTATTTGCTTTTGCTAATGCAGGAGTATCTCTAGAGGGCTTATCTTTTAGTTCTTTGTTAGATAAAGTGCCACTTGGAATTTTATTAGGATTATTTGTAGGTAAACAATTAGGTGTCTTTGTATTTTCATATGTATCAATTAAAACAAAAATTGCTCAAATGCCTAACAATTCAAATTGGTATAACTTTTATGGTGTGGGTGTTTTAACTGGTATTGGTTTCACAATGAGTCTTTTTGTTGGAAATTTAGCTTTTGTAGAGAATATGCAATATATGGATGGTGTAAAAATAGGAGTACTAACTGGGTCACTTTTATCCACTTTATTTGGTTACTTCTTGATACTACTTACACCTAATAAATGACAAAAAAACTTATATTAGGTCTTACAATATTTATGTTTTTTTTTAAAAGCTCAGCAATCGCAAATTATGAAAAAACCTTTTTTGATTTAAATATTGAGAGTGTATCGGGCAAAATAATAAATTTTAGTGATTTTAAAAATAATGCAGTATTAATTGTAAATACGGCAAGTTATTGTGGGTTTACAAATCAATATGAAGAACTTCAAATCCTTTGGGATAAATATAAAAATAAGGGTTTAGTTGTTCTTGCTGTACCATCAAATTCATTTAATCAAGAAAAAAATAAAAATTTAGAAGTTAAAAAATTTTGTGAAGTAAATTTTAATATCACCTTTCCACTTTCATCTATCACAGAAGTAAAAGGAAATAATGCACATGAGTTATTCAAATGGGCTAAAACTAATCATGGAAGCTCAGCTGTACCAAAGTGGAATTTTCATAAGATTTTAATAAATAAAGAAGGAAAAATTGAGGATACATTTTCCTCTTTCACTAAGCCATTATCAGATAAAATAATTAATAAAATAGAGAGTATTTTATAAATTTAGAGTAAGCCCATCGAAAGCAGGTATTGTATTTTTTGGTAAAATTTTCTTAAGAACTTTGTAATCTAATACCGGAGATAGATTTGTTAAAATAGCTTTTTTAGGTTTGAACTTTCTTATCATAAAAAGAGAAGTCTCTAAATTAAAATGT
>CABZEV010000049.1 GCA_902524865.1 uncultured Pelagibacteraceae bacterium
AACCTGATGGTCCAAGAACTGTTAAAAGTTCTCCTTTTTTAAGAGTAAAATTTAAATCTTTTAAAGCGTGAACAGTTTCTCCTTTTAGAGTTTTAAAAATCATATTAAGATTTTGAGAAACTAGATCACTCATTTATTTACTTTATATTAGAATTTATAGTAAAAAAATAGGCACCAATTTAATTAAAAATTGGCACCTATTTAAATTTTAATTACCTTTAGATTACAAAGGTAAGAAACTTGTATCTACGTTTCCTCTTGGTGTTCCCATTCCTTTTAGGAAAGCATCAAGATTTCCACTTTCCATAGAACTTTTTGTCTCTTCTGGAGTTAGAAATTTGAAACCACTTAAAGTTTCTTTCATGTCTGGAATTTTCATTTCTGAAGCTTTTGACATTGCATTCATATCACTCTTTCCAGCTCTATATCTTGTATTCGCTTCGTGAGTTACTTCGATGAAAGTTCTTAACATTCCTGGGTTTTCCTTCATAAACTTTGTAGTTACAGAAGTAATATCAATTCCTAGGATACCCGCATCTCTAGCTTCTTGAACTGTTAGTAATCTAGATCCAACTGCAACAGCAGCTTTAATAGAATTACCACCAAATAAACATGCCATTACAACATCGCCACTTACTAAAGCAGCAGCACCTTCCTCAGGGTCCATTTGAATGATATCCATTTTTTTTCTATCTGCTCCAACAACTTTCATACTTTCATCAAAAACATATTCCGCCATTGTTCCAAGTGGAACAGCAACTTTTTTACCCTCTAATTCAGTTGCGTTGGCTTTTGTAATTCCAGATGCATTAGATGTAACACAAGTTGTTCCGCCCATTCCGTATTCCATTGCAATATCAACTAATTTGATAGGTGCTTTAGATTTTACAGCGTTAATGAATGGAACTAAACCTTGTGAATAAGAAATATCAATATCTCCTGCTAACATCGCATCAGTCATAGCACCACCATTAGTAAAGTTAGTCCACTTTACTGGAACCCCTAGAGCTTTTGCGAAGTTTTTCTTCATCATGTCCTCTAGATTTGGACTTGGCCACTCTAAGAAGTAAGCGACTCTAACCTCATTTGCTGCTGAATTAGCAACAGATACTGAAAGATTAAGAGCTACAAAACATCCAAGAATAAAACTTATTATTTTTTTCATTTATGCCTCTTCCTTGTTTATTTATATGTTTCAATTTTAAGATTAATTTGACCTATATGTAAAACAAAAAAATGATCATTATAGTTACACAACTTTAAGTTGTGACATTATTTTGGTGGTTAATTTAAGTTAATTAGTCTAAGGATTCATTTATCAAGTATTTTAAAATTTAATTATGAGCTCAGAAAAAAGAACATCAGTACCTAATTCACTTAATGAACATTGGATGCCATTTACATCTAATAAGGACTTTAAAGAAAATCCAAAATTAATTGTTGAGGCAAAAGGTGTTTATTTAAAAAATCATCATGGCAAAACACAAATTGATGCAAGTTCAGGATTATTTTGTAATCCTTTAGGACATGGAAGAAAAGAAATTATCGAGGCAATTACAAATCAATTAAATACTCTCGATTATTGTCAGCCGTTTCAACAAGGTTTTGGAGGTTCTTTTGAATTAGCAACAAGAATTTCAAAGCATACACCAGGAAATTTAAATAAAATTTTTTATACGATATGTGGATCCACAGCAGTGGAAACTGCAATTAAGATTAGTGTTGCTTATCATAAAGCAAGAGGTGAAGGACAAAGATTTAGATTTGTTGGAAGAGAACGTGCTTATCATGGAATGAACATTGGAGCAACATCAGTTGGCGGTATGATCAATAACGTTAAAGCGTATGCAAGTGTATTGATGCCAGGTGTCGTTCATATGAGACATACACATTTAGATGAACATAAATTTATCTCAGGTCAACCTGAAACTGGAGTTGAGATTGCAAATGACCTAGAGAGAATTTGTAATAATTTTGGTTCTGAAAATATTGCAGCTTGTATTGTAGAACCTATTGCAGGTTCGACAGGAACATTAGTACCTCCAGTTGGATATTTACAAAGACTAAGAGAACTTTGTGATAAGCATAAAATACTTTTAATTTTTGATGAAGTTATCACGGGCTGGGGAAGAACTGGTTCA